>JAFGKB010000007.1 GCA_016928755.1 Anaerolineae bacterium
CAAGTTGGGAACTTGTCAATGTAGTATAATTGATATGTGGCCCCCGGAGACGGGGGCCACGAGCATTATATACATATGGGGGAAACACGGATGGAGAAAGAAATAACAGTTATCGGGGGAGGCTTGGCCGGCAGCGAGGCGGCGTGGCAAATAGCACAGCGGGGCATTAAAGTACGCTTATATGAAATGCGCCCGGCAAAAACCACTCCGGCCCACACCACCGATAAGCTGGCGGAGTTGGTATGCTCCAACTCACTAGGCTCAGATCTCACAGGACGTGCGCCGGGGCTGCTCAAAGAAGAACTGCGGCGGCTAGGCTCAATGGTTATCGCGGCAGCCGATGCCCACCGGGTTCCTGCCGGCAGCGCGCTGGCCGTGGACCGTGACGGATTCGCTCAGGAAGTTACTGACCGCATTATGACGCATCCCAATATCACAGTAGTACGCCAGGAGATCACCACCTTACCCCAAACCCAGGAACCGGTGATAGTCGCCAGTGGGCCATTGACATCCGATAAACTAGCTCAATCCATCCAAGCACTGACGGGCCAGAAATCCCTGGCTTTCTATGATGCCATTGCACCCATTGTGACCCTGGAATCCATTGACTTTAGCAAGGCGTACCGAGCCTCGCGGTATGGCAAGGGGGAATCCGAAGCGGGAGATTATGTCAATTGCCCGTTAAATGAAGAAGAATATACCCGCTTTGTGGAGGCCCTGATAAACGCGGAGCGGATTGAGTTGCGGGATTTCGAGCTGGATGATCCACACTTTTTTGAGGGTTGTCTGCCGGTGGAGATATTGGCCGAACGCGGTCCCAAGGCACTGGCTTTTGGACCACTGCGCCCGGTGGGGCTACGTGACCCGCGCACAGGACGCTGGCCCCATGCGGTAATCCAATTACGGCAGGACAATGCAGCGGGCACACTTTATAACATGGTGGGGTTCCAGACCAATCTGCGGTATGGTGAACAGAAGTATGTCTTCCAGATGATACCGGGGTTGGAAAAGGCTGAATTTGTGCGGTATGGCTCAATGCACCGCAACACCTATCTGAATGCCCCATCACTGCTGCACCCCACCCTCCAATTACGCGAGCAGCCTACGTTGTTTTTCGCGGGACAGGTCGCAGGACTAGAAGGGTACGCGGGCAATGTGGCCGGGGGCTGGCTAGCCGGGTTTAATGCAGCGCGAATGATGCAGGGGAAGCCACCCTTAGTATTGCCGGAAGAGACAATGGCCGGCGCGTTAATGCACTATATTACCCACGCGGACCCGGAGACATTCCAACCGATGAAGGCCAATTTTGGGCTGGTGCCGCCTTTAGAGGAGCGGATTAAGGGGAAGCGGGCACGCGGCGATGCACGGGCAGAGAGAGCACTTGAAGTATTGGACAAATGGATAGAGGATTGTCAAATTCAGCACAGATAAAAAGACGGAACTTGGCAGTCCCTGGCGAGCTACAACTCAATGCTCGTGCTGGATTGCCAAATCCAGTACAGATTATGAAAGACAGGACTTGGCAATCCCTTATGTTCCTTATTTCAATTTACCGGTCGCTCGCCAAGTGTCAGGGGCAACACCAGCTCTTGACCATCACGGATCACCGAGACCTGGACTAAGTCGCCCACGCGAGTCTGAGTCTCAAGGTAAGCGATTAGGTCTTGGGGTGAGTTAACCGGCTGGCCTTCAATAGCAACGAGCACATCCCCGCCAATGGGAAGCTCTACATTTTGCAGGCGCACGACACGATTCCCCCCCCGCAATCCGGCCAGGTCTGCCGGAGAGTTATCATCAACATACATAATCAACAGCCCTTGATCTGGGACATCCTGCATCCCCACCTGACGCAATTGCTCCGACCATTGGTCATTCAGCCCATAGGGAAAGTAACGGATGCCCATCCACGAATGACGATAACGCCCCTCCGCAATCAGCTCCGGCACAACCCGCCGCACCATACTCACGGGGATGGCGAAACCAATACCGGCGTTAGCCTGGCTAGGGCTGACAATCTGGGCATTGACACCGATGACGCGGCCCTCAAGGTCCAGCAGCGGGCCACCGGAGTTACCGGGATTGATGGCGGCATCAGTCTGGATAGCTTCGCCAATATAACGTCCGTCAGGACTTTCGATAATCCGGCCAAGGCTGCTAATCACACCAAAGGTAACCGTCTGCTCCAGGCCAAAGGGGCTGCCGATAGCGACCACAAACTGCCCCACCCGGAGCACATCAGAATCCCCCAAAGGGATAGGAGCCGAAGGGGCTTTTTGCTCACCGGTAACATCGCCATCAATACGCAACACGGCCAAGTCATAAGTCTCGTCATAACCAATGAGTTGGGCCGTGGCGCTGGTACCGTCGGCACAGATGACCTGGATAAGCTCAGCGTTCTCAACGACGTGGTAATTGGTGACAATATGGCCCAGTTCATCGTAGACAAAACCAGAGCCGGTTCCTTCTTGGGGGATAGGGTTCAAGAAGAAATCATAAGAGATACTGGTTACCGAGATATTGACGACAGAATCACCAACGGCCTGATAGACGGCTTCAACCTGAGTTTGCAAATTAGACAGGGCATCTGAGGGTGGCGCAACCACTACCGGTGCAGCGACTGTGGAAGGCAACATCTCAACTTCTGGGGGTGTCGGGGTCAGGGTCTGGGTAGCAACACACCCCAATGCAACCACCAATACTAACAGGGCAATGGTCATAGACCGCGCCCGATTTTTAAAATTTGTACGATAGATCATCTTTATACCTCCAGTTAGTCAGAACGGAGAGGGAAAGAAGCACACCACAGCGCTGCCAGAATCTAAATAAAACCCTAAGAAACTACAACCGCCTACAACCGGGATTTATAAAGGTCTCTCTAATCCCTCAATCTTAAGGCACTAAGAAGACAGGACAGCTTGCATAACGCAGCACTTCAGAACTTACCTCTCCCAATATAAAGTCGGTGACATTGGAAGGACCCCGTGTACCGAGAACAATAAGTGAAATATCTTCTTCCTTTGCCGTTTCCAAGATTTTGCGGGCAGGATTCCCAGAA
>JAFGKB010000065.1 GCA_016928755.1 Anaerolineae bacterium
ACGTTTTTCTCTGTCTGTCCTTCACAAAAGAGGTAAATACTCATTCAACCACCTCCCCTGCTAACCGGAATTGCACAGGAGGCAAAAAATCACCCCAAACACGTGGGTCCAACCCTGTTTCCAACCAGGTGAGTAAATTATCCGCATCAAACCAAGTAGATTTCAGATGACCTTGTTGCAGGTTGAGGAGAAAGGCTCTAGTGTCATCGGGTGACAAGGCACCTTCCTGCAACATCTGAGTCAAGTGAGCAACCACTTCCAAACTATGAGAAACCATAAAAACTTGGATTGGTTTCCCGCGTACAATATCAGCCACTTCTCGCAAAAGTTTACCTAATGTTTGTGGATTCTGAAACATCTCCGGCTCCTCCCACAGGAGCATAGCCGGCATAGCAGGTGTAGCCAAGTGCGCAAGAGCAATGAGGGGCGTAAGTAGCTTGAAAGCGGACCGGGCACCATCTCCCCAGGCATCAATAGGTACAGCAGTACTCTCTTCCGGCGCGATCCAGCCCTGAATAGCGTGTGGCTCATTTTTGGTAGGTAAAAACTGCACAGTAAAAGAGTCGGGAAGGTCAAAGATACGGGCAAAGCGTTGCGCTATTTTCTGGGTCCAGCCGGGGACCGTCGCCAACATCTCTTCATAAAAGTTCGCCGGCAAATGTTCCTGTACATTGAGCATATCATAATAAAGCACATGATTAGCTGGGGGTAAATTGCCTTTTACCCACCAATTAGCACTTCCTTTGTAAAAATGAGTTAACTCCCGCTGCCAGCAAAAGACAAGTTTTTGATCATCTGGCCAGTCTTCCAACGGGTGACCCATTAACTGAGTAGCAAATTCCATTAATCGGACTATCTCATCAGGGTTAGGTTGCAAACGAAATAGATATATTTGCAAAGACTCACGCTCAGTAAGCGGAGCATTATCAACAGCGAGATCAAAGGTATTAATAGGCACCCGTTCATCATCAACAGTAACTTGCAAGATATCCTGGCTAAAGCGATTACTACCATTTGTCACACCACTATGTTTGTGCCGTTTCGACAAATGATTAGTGGGATGCTGATTAAGCATATCTCTAGCTGGCAATCCAACAGTATAGCTTTCAGAACGACCTTGGTCAGACACAATCAAACTAGCAGACCGGTTCGCCGTACTGGCTAAATAAATTAGTTCCAACACTGCTGTCTTACCCGCATTATTTGGCCCCACAAGGAGGTTAAATTGGCGTAAACGGTCCAGTTTTCCAGTCCCAATACCACGAAAGTTATGAATCTCTAACTGTTCTATCATATCTCTGCCTCTGAAGGTAAAGTCTTATTAACAAAATCTTGTACTTGGATACTTGATAAAGACTGAAAAAATGTATCTGAAGAAGCAAAAGTTACCTCCGCAGTACGATAACGAACCTTTAACGCACGCAACCATGTATCAGGTTTTCCTAAAACGGCTTGTAACCGTTGTCCTACTTCCTGCTGTTGGCTTTGTCTTACGTGTGGGGGATAAGCCCATCCACGTATCCGCCAAGTCGTCGAATCCGGTAATTGGTAAGCCCAACTCAAAACTATTTTACTACGACTACGCTTTTCACCATGCAATGTGCCAAAAAATTGGTGGGGTAAAGAACCAGATGACCATGAAACACCATAACGCAGTACATTTCTCAAAGCTGGTGTTGTAGGTATAGTATGATAATGCAATAGATCACTCACTTTGTTATGATGGTAATGCTCACGAATCACTCTGTCTATCCCTGGAACAGTCTGCCACCAATCGTCGCTCTGTGGCTCAAAGTTAAGAGCAAAAAAAGTAAAAGTACGTAAGTCAGGAAAATTATGGTTATTTTCGCCGCCAGTTAAAGTATTCCAACTGTAAGTTGACTGAGGTAGCTCATTCACTTTGACAATTGAGAATAATCCGTAACCAAGTTGAGGTCTAGCTCCCAAGTTACCCCATTTTTCAATAAATTTCAACAAAGCTAAAACAAAAGACTGTGTTTCAGGCTCTGCAATAATCTTAAGCTTGAGTGTCCCCATCTTCCCTGCGTTAAGATACCAACCATGATTACGGCCTGGAGGTTTAATATTTATTTGTCCACCTGACCAGGTATCACGCAATCCAGAACCATCCACTACTAACCGAAATCGACGCCGCCAGCCAGTAGCGCCAAATAGTTGACACGCATCACATAAGCCATCTTTGGAACTTTCCAAATCATAAACACAAGAGTGCTTTGTTGGATCACATACCCGCCCACCCAAGCCACGTACAATAGCTTCATACCACCAGCGCAGGCTACCGATAATACCAGTTTCGTGGACGCGATCCATCTTACCAGATTCCACGCCGCCGGTCCACAGAGGCGTCAACATCTTGATTTCTAATTCCATTTCCAGCTCCACATAAAACAACACATATTAGGCGTTTCAGAAATAACAAGAATACTAAAGTTGTTGCCGCGAATCAACCAGGCCAGGAAAAATCGTTGCCGAATTCAGCTACACCTAACTCTCACACCACCAACCACTCATAGAGGCCATTGAAGGTGATATACGGGCAGACTATTTCTTCACAGAGGATGGTTTGCGTGGCGGCGGCCATACCAAGCCGCACTGCTTCTTCAGGGGAGACACCTTCTAACAAAGCATAGGCAACCGCGGCCGTCAGTGCATCGCCGGCACCGGCGGGGTCAACCACCTCCACCGGGAAAGCCGGCAGGCGTCCGCTCTCCTCTGGTGTGGCATAAGCAAGTCCATCTGCGCCCAGCGTGATAATGGCGAGGTCAACGCCTAATTGCACCAGCCGCCGCGCCCCCTGGACGATATCCCCCTCACTAGAAAGGCTATCCCCCAAGAGACTTTCCGCCTCAGCCAGACCTGGGGTGAGCACACTGATTTCAGGAAAATAGGGGTGCAACCGGTGGGATAACAGAACCGCCGTGGGATCAACACAAACCGGGACATCATATTGATGCGCCAACCGGAAAACAGTCTTCAATGTCGCGGCAGAGAGATTCGCATCAATACAGACCATCTCAGTCTCGCTAAATAGCCGACGATTGCGGTTCAGATAGCCGGGGGTGATCTCACGTATGATCTTCATATCATCAAAGGCCACCCAGAGTTGCCCATCCAGATGGTGGAAAGCGGCATAGGATGCAGTAGACCGCTCAGGGATTTTGAGGGCGTGTTCTGTGTCCACCCCCATCTCATGGAGGTTTTCCAACAGCCGTTGGCCATCGGCATCATCACCCACAGCGGTGATAAATTGGACATTCGCCCCTAAGCGGGCCAGGTTCTCGGCTATATTCCGGGCCACCCCGCCCCACCCCCAACGAATCTGGCCAGGATTGGAGCATCCCGATTCAATGGTCTCCGTGCGTGGCCAGACCTGCACATCCATTGTAGCCGCACCTATCACTAATAAGCTATGCTCTCCGTAACTCATATTCCATCCTCCAAATCCTGTCTGATTAAAACTCGTGGTATTACCCTAGGAACCCACTCCGAATCACCGGGGGCCTTAACCGGGCGCGAAAGAACACGCCCATCCCCCCGGCGCACAAACGGCCGATCGGTCGTTAAAACAATCTCATTAACCAGGAATGCAGGAGAGATTACTTCCACCAGCAGCATATCGCCAGCGCGGCTCTCTTTTACCCATTGGCCATCTAGGAGAGCACGGAATATTAAATAATTGGCCTGGGGCCGGAATTCAAATAGAGATAAGCTATCTATATTTAACGGCACATTGCCGGATTCCACGTCATCGCAAAGTGCCTCGATAGGCATCGAAATCCGCGCAGGATAGATCGGGATCAAATCCTTACGCGCAAAGTGACTGTTATCAAGTTCATAGACCGGGACAAGGACAAAAAACTCATCCGGGGGGAGTTCTTGGGAGTCCTGGATATCTGTAATCCACTGTGATAAGTGTTGGCAGTCAATAACACGCTTATCATACCCCTCAAAGTTCCAATAATAACCACTTGCCCCCAATAACTCCAGGGCTAAGACAAAAGACTGGGTAGCCTTAATGTCCGCACGGAGGGCAAAATGCAATATCCCCTCCAGGTAAGCGGCAATGGCCTCATTGTAACGGGCGGTTGGCGTCACCACCATGCGCAACCAATCTGAGGCCCTGGAACAAGCCTCCAGGGCCTCTTCCCAACGCAACAAACTGCGGAACAGGTCCGCTTTATAAAGCAAGGCTAAGGCAGCCGTATGCCGGTCGCCCTTAGACCACGAGATAGAGAAAACCCGCTCCACGAAACTCAGGGCCGCTTCGAACTGCCCGGCCAGGATATGCTGACGGGCCTGGTTATCCAGCATATCCCGCAAAAGCTGTGGCACATCCCTTAACTCTAACAGGTACAGGGGAGCCAGTTCTCCAGGAATGCAAATAAACCGCATAACGTCCTTTTAATCTTGCGTTATTAAAACATTTGAGGAATTATCAGCACCACCAAAGTTACCGCCATCGGCTTGCAAGACATTGATGATCTGCATCAAACTCTCGATTTGTTTAAACATCTCTTTTTGAACTTCAGGATCACGTTCGACCATCGAGCGCAACACATCGACAAAGCTAAGCACAATCAGTTGTGATGGAACTTCAACGCCATTATTGACCATATGCTGAACGTCTTTTAACATAGTCGTAACTAAATTCGCTTCAGCACTGATACGAGCCTGCATAACTACATCCGTGTATTTTGCTTCACCCTCATTGACTTTACGGTCAGCATAACTCTGTAACTTAGCCTGCCAGAATTCCAGCCATTGGCGCGAGATCGCCTCTTCGGCAGGCATAATAGGCCCAAGTTGCACGCTCTCAACCTCAATTCCCAGGTTAGCCCCGGCTTTCTTGGCCGCCCCCTCAAGCTGTACCTCAAGTGAACCTAAAGTCTGTGGCTCAAGTTCCCTTTCCGGTTGCCCCTCTTCAGACCAATACTGGGGATTCAACAACTGGTCAAGGCGGTACTGTTCAAGCAAGTCACGAATATCACCATCTAACACGCCCCCAGATATACGCCCGGTCCAATCTTGGAAAACACCCTCCCCCTTGACCCGCTTAATAGTTGTAGCGGTCATAATTGCCTCTTCAGAGAAGGGATAGGGTACAGATTCCGTCGGTGGCTCTTCACCACTGCTAATCCGGAAACGGATATCGGCTTCACAATGAGCCGGGATACCATCACGGGTCATAAATTCAACTTCAACGGTCCGTCGCTGGGGGCGCAGGTCGACAACTTCCCAAACCCGCTCAAAAGCCTCTAATTTATGGAACCCCGGTTTGAGGATCCGCTTGAGTTTACCAAACTGGGAAGTGACTACCGCGCTATCATGGCTCACACCAAGGAAACCCGGCCCACCCAATTTAAGCATCGTTGCCGGGCCATCGGGGTCGGTGTGGCCTTCTCGCACACTTAAAACAGGACTAAACGGAGGTTGTTTCGGCAAGCCAAAGACAATACGATTGACCAGGTCCCAGGCATCATCAAAAGACAAGTCATAAAAGCTCTGAGCAAACTGGATCAACACACCGATGGAAGCGGCAAAAGCCAGCCCCAGACTCATACCAAAAGCCATTACCAGTATAAAGAAGGTCAACTGCCGCTCAGAATAGAGGCTAGGAAAACCAAAGAGCAGCAATACAGCAAAGACTAGGGTAAAGATAACAACACTCAGACCAATAACAGTTCTCGCATTAATTTTGCCACTCATGCTTACCCCTCCTTTTCCTTCTTAGTTTCCGGCTCTCGTTTAGTTTCTTTAGCCTTTTTGCGCAGGTTAACAAGTGCCGGCAACGCCAATTCAGGCAGCAAAGGCCGGACCTCTGGACTACGGGCAATACTCTCTAACGAGTCCAGGAGGTGATAAGCTATCAGATTATGTGTCAGTTTGCCATCCGCATGCTGGAGCTGGGCACTGGTTTTCTCCAAGAGCTTGTGAACCAAATCAACCCGTGCCTTACTCTGCGCCTCGGCAAATGCCTTAAAGCGCTCAGCCTGAGTCTGAGCCTGCCATTCCATAATTTTCCCGGTCCAGCTCGCTTTCCAGGCTTCAATACGCTGCTCGGTAACGCCCTGATCAGTAGGATAAATCTTATTTCCCACCCCACCCCCAAGAACCTTAAAGCCTTTGGCTTCCAGAGTCTCTTTAACAACTTCTCGTACTGCCGCACCTAAATCGGCTCGGACGGGTTTCTCAGTATTGGGGTTAGCATACAAATGGTTCAGACTATACTGGGCAACCACCTTCTTAAGCTGTGGAATTGCAACCCTAAGAGGTAAGTCTAACCAGGGAAAGGCATCGTGAGCTTTCAGCGGTGTCTTGCCCTGGGGATTAACTTCGGCAGCAGAAAAAACTACTTTAAAAGCATCACTCTTCCGGTATGGCCAGGGCTGCCCTAATTGGATTTGCCCGTCACCGGGGTTAACCTGGAAGATAGATGAGATCGGCAAACTAACACTTATACCGTCTCGTGTGATAGCTTCTACTCGCTGCGCCCTTAATTGCGGGCGCAGGTCAAGGACAGAGTGTATTAAATCCCCACTCTCAGTAAAAATCACACCAGGACCATCAATCCGGCGAATATCGGAAGAACCCTTGATTACGATTGCATTATGCGGCTCAGACATCACCCAACCGGGGCCAGACCCTAAGAAGGGATTCCCCTTGATGCGCGGCTCAGCTTTACCATCCACCACCATCCAGGTATTCTTGGGAAAGGTCGTGAAAAACCCAACGATTAGAGAAAGTGTTTTACGCAGCTTTCCTTCTTCCTCTGGGTCAACAGGGATAATTAAAGATCCCCAAAGCACCAGGGCAAAAATAGCGCAGAGGGGCGGAAGTCCCATAAAAAGGAGATAGAGCAAAAGTTGCGCCACCGTAAAATCGTAAAACATAAGCAAGACCCCGCCCAGACCCAAAGGGACCAAGACGCCCACCAGAAAGACCGCCGGAATAGAAACAGGGACTATCTTGGTCCACATAATGAAGATTAGGAAAGGTACCAGGGGGATACAAATACTCAACAGCAAAACAGATAGCATATGAGACGGCAACACCCCAAGCCACAACAGACCGGGCAAGGGCCACAATAAAACACCCCACATGCCTAAAATTGCCGCCAGAGTACGCGAAAGCGGGTCAACAAATTTTTTCTTAGGCGCAGGAGGTTTTTTAATGGTGTTCATAAAAATATACACAGCACCCGTCATATAGATAATGAATATTAGCAAACGTAGCAACATACTACCTCCTCCCCACAGCAATTTCTTTAATCTACTTTAACACAGAAAAGCAAAAAAGGGAACTGTTAATATACCATATCATAACCTATCCCCCTTTTATAATCAAGGGCAGATATACGACATGTGGTATTTGTAATACATTCCCAGCAAAGATATTATTGGTCTCGATAGCTTCTTCAATCATACCAAAGGGTTTACCAAAGGGCGGATCCGCACCAAACCAGGTTACATCGGCCTGTCCATAAGTGCGATACGTGCCAGCACCGGGGGCATAACCATCACAAGAATATTCTCGCGACTCCCCGGCCTCTAATGACGTTATCCAAGCGATACAGATACTACCATAATGATCACCGACACTGGATGGCGGGGTATTACTCCCCTCTTTGAGATAAGCCTCAACAATTGCTATATAACCAGTATCCCCGTTCCAGTTGCGGTCAACTGCCATATTACCCTGATTTTCAATGGTGATATAAGCCCATAATGGCTCATTAGCAATGGGGGCAGATGGCTCCCAGCGTACATTGGTGATGACCAAATCCGGGGCGATAAAGTAATCGTGATCTTCATCCTGATTGTCCGTCATGTCACTTTCTGCACTCTCCTGCCCGGTTACATACCCCATACTGACCGTATTCAACACCGACCTTACAGTATCCGTGGGAATAGATGAAGCGAGTTGAATACCAAAGGTCACAGAACGCGAAGCCCCTACGGCTAATGGCACGTTATCAACAAAGACAAAAACACCATCAGACACCTCTGTCCAGTCCTCCCATGCCAGCGGTGTGACATAGAGACGCGGGGTTATCGTATCGGTAAGTACCACACTCTCCAACGGCAAATCAGAGGCTGAAGTATTGGTATACCGGATTGTGTAGTTCAAGGTCATACCAGGGTCTAACCACACCACACCGTCATCTTTGGATACCTGGACTTCCACTTTAGAGAGTCCGGAAACATCAACACAGGCCGTCTCTTCAACCGGCGATTGTCCTGTTACCGCCACCGTATTGCAATAATCAGCACCATCCGGGGCCAAGCGGTCCACTTTCGCGCGGAACGTCAAGGTGCGGGATTCTTCGGCTCCGATATTAAACGGCTTCCAGACCACAACCTGCCGGTCACCGGACATAAACGGGGTTTCCACATCAGAGGTAGGGGCGATAAAAGTGAAGTTTACCGGCAGCGTATCTGTCACACGCACATTTGAATAAGAGACGGAATCATTGTTTACCAGTTGGATAGAATACACAACCTCCTCACCGGCAGTAACATGGGTAGGCGTGACCGACTTACTGACCTGAATACCCGATACTTCCAAGGCATCTATATCCTGGTCACTGTTGTTAGAGGGGTCAACATCCACCGCGTTATCCAGGGTGATGAAACCAACATCAACCTGATTGATGATAGAACCCACCCCAGGTATTGATGGATCAATACGCACCGGGAATTTCACAAAATCCGCTTTGCCGGCAGCCAAGGGAGTAGGATAAGCGATCACCCGCCGGTAACGTCCGGTGCCGATCTCCTGCCAGGCAGAGTCTAAAACCTGGACATAACGACCGGGATCAACCGTCTCGGTCAAGATAACACTCTGTAAACCGGAGCCACCGGCATAAGCATTCGTGTAATGAATCGTATAGGTAATCCATTGACCGGGACTAACCAGGGTCTCGCCATCATCCTTACTCACCTGCACGTCAACTTTAGGCGTGGGCAAGACATCCACCGGAGCCAGCCCGCCGTGAAGTGGCATATCAAATTCCCCGACTTTCACCTGGACCTTATTAAGCCGGACCCCAGACGTTGCAAAAGGTGAGACCTGTGCCCGGAAGACAAGTTGAACGGTCTTGCCCGGTTCTAAAAGTACTGCGGGCCAAGCAACACCACCGGGGAATGCTGCACCACCGGGCGGCGAGAGCACCTTATCCAAAGAAATATCACTGGGTAACGTATCGGTTACCCGGACGGTGTAGTTGTCCATTATACCATCCATTAAACGCAGCGAGATAGTATAGACAACCTGATCCCCGGCACGTACCCGGTCCGGGGAAACGGTCTTGGTCACCGTCACAATCTCCCGGCCACTGATAAGGTCAACATCCTCAGCCGTATTATCACTATGCGATGCTTCTACAGCATCCTCGGCTAGAGTATAACCAATCTCGACCTTGTTACGAATGCCCAGGTAATCCATAGGAATACTTTCATCAAGCTGTATCTGGAACACGGTGCTGCCGGAATCACCGGCGACCAAAGGTGTGGTAATCGTGCGCGTATAGCGACCACCGCCTAGGGAATGCCATGCACTTTCCGGGGAGAGCACCGTGAGATAATCAGCCGGGAATATGGTTTCGGTCAAAATGATGGTCTCAAAGGTCTTGGCCTCAAGAGATGCATTCGTGTAGTAAATCGTATACTCAAGGGCTTCACCCTCAGAAACCCAATCCAGACCATTGCTCTTGGACACCTGAGCGTCAACCCGAGGTAACTCGGTGACTTCAACCCGGGCCAGGTTTTCAACAGGCGGCAACACCACCTCGCCCATCTCAACCTGAACACTGTTAAAGTAATTACCACTGGCAATTTCACGATTGGAATGCGCCTTAAATAAAAGCTCTATCGTATCACCGGCCTGACCTTTAGGGCTAATTGACATCCCCTCACCCTCCCAGACCACAAGTTGTTGACCATCACGTTCCACAACAGAGCCGGGGAAAGGAGCACTAAGCCCCCCCACCAACGTGAAACCGGCAGGTAAGGTATCGGTCACAATCAAAGGATAGGTGGTATCGGTGTCATTTTCCAGAGTGATCCGGTAGATCACATCCTCACCGGCCATCACAGCTTGTGGGTCAACAGTCTTCGCCACTTCCACCTTCGGACGGCCCCGCACATTGACCGGGGCTGTGAAATCTGTAGCCGAAAGCTCTATCAGCCCCTGGCCCTCTTTCTCAGCCTGGCCGGCCAACTGACTCGGATACTCCCCACTGAACATATTCGCATCACTCTGCACCTTATACGTGATCAAATAGCTAGCACCATCATCAATAGGGCCGGGGACCTCCCAGACAAGGTCGTTCGACTCGCCTGCCGGCGTTAGCCCTGCCGGTTGGCTAGTACTGACAAAGGAGAACCCGTTAGGAATGGTGTCCGTGAATACCAGATTAGATAATTCAGCCCCAGAACCATTATAAAGAGTAAGCGTGTAGGTCGTAGCCTCACCGGCATTAATGTATTCCGGGTCTACCACTTTAAAGAAACCAATACCCGGCACGACTTCCACCTTAGCGTCGTCGGTGTAGTTCTTGCTGTAATTAACATTCATCGTCGCCGAGGCTTCCCACGAATTCAAAGCATTCAAACTCAGCCAACCATGAGCACGCGCCGTGAAGACAATCTCAACTTGCTCTAGTGGCGATATAACATCGAATTCCCATACAAGCGGGGATTCGCTCACCGGCTCGGGACCATCAATAACCCGCAGGTATTCCCAGGCCAAAACATTCCCGCCACCGGCATCTTTCTGAGGCAAAATATCGGTATATACAACATTGTAAGCCGGTGCCCCGGTGAGATTTGCCAGTTCTAAAGTATATTGCACCTCGCCAAATGGGCCTACACGTTGCGGGTCTGCCGGTTTGGAAACTTCAATCCCTTGATTCAAGACCAGGGGTTCAACCTTTTCATCACACGTCACCGGCAACTCGTCGGTAACGACGAATTTAGTAACCTTGGGGATACATATCGTCTCGACATCATCCAGCGCCACAACCTGCGCGATAAATTCTTTCGAATAGGTCTCTTTATCGCCGGGTTTATCATAAGTAGGGGCCTGGAGCGTCAATGTAAAGGCCAAGGTCTCGCCGGGCGGGATCTCTAACCCCTCCCACATATAATAGATGCCATTTTCTGGGTTATCACTAGTGGTATCCGGAGGCGGTTCACTGGAGAGAATCTCAAATGGCCCGGCATCCCCTTTCGCTTGGGCCGGGAACCACTGTAGGTCAACACCGGTAACACCGGCGTCAGGTTCAAAGCGATTATTACGTAACGACACTACAATTGAGAACACCTCACCTACGGCAACCGGATTGGGATAGGACTTTTGGAACAAAGACACATGGGGGAACACACAAACAGGGGCCAGCTTAGTATTATAGGCACCACTCCCCCATACCCCGTTATCCAGCATCCCCAGTATATCACTGCCCCTTTGCTCAATCACACCATCATCAGGCTCGGCCAGCATATCACACCATGTATGACCTAGCCCATATCCCGACATCGTTACCGGGAATGTATGGGTCCAAGAAGTCGCCCGGTTAGGCTCCAAACGGAATGGGGTGGGCAGTGTATATTCATACATGGTATCACCATCAGCCGGGTCTTTGAGACCCTTATAAGTATTGGAGGCCGAATCCGGTTTGTCCAATAAATCGGCAAATGCAGTCAAGGTAAACGGCAAACTGGGTGAAATATTATTTAACCATACCGTATATGTAACCATATCTCCCTGCACTACCTGTTCCGGCACCACCTTTTTATCATAGCCAATGGGAGGTGTAATATTAATCTTGACATTATTCGTACAAACAGAAGTCGCAGCATGGTAACCGTAGACATAGTTGGGAATTTGCTTGCCTGACATACCGGCGCGCACAAGGAAAGAGAACTCCACGTGCCCCCCTGGTGACAAAGTAGTAGAGAGCACATCATCCCAACGCAGGAATGTCCCGGTTATCAAATTTCCACTCACAACAGGCTCCCCAGGGAAGCTAGATACCATCGCTTCATACTGAAAGAAGGCAGACAAAGCATCGGTTATCACCAAGGGAGGGTTGATAGGGGTATTCCCCTCATTATCAATTGAAATCGTATAAGTAATCAACTCGCCAAATATCTGCGTAGAAGGCTGAACCGTCTTCTTAACCATAAGTTGCGGTGCAACATCAATAGGAGCCAATTCATTATCATCGTGCCCATCATAATAGGGCACAGGGAATTGTGGAGAATATGCAATCACCGAATTGGGGTACTCAAGAGGCTTACAACGGTCTTCGACCGGAGTCTGTGACGAAATAAAGACCTGGAAAACAGTGCTTATACTCTCATAAGCCCCCACAGGAATGCTTGACCATTGTACCAAGGTCCCGGTGATTTTTGTAGGAGTCAATATATCACCGGTCACCGGCCCAACATATGAAAAATGCAGGGGCAAGTGGTCCTCAATAGTCACAATAGTGGTCTGGGATAAAGGATTATAATAAGTTAAGGTATAAGTAATCATACGATTAGGATAGGAAACATAGGGGTCTACAGGGGGTGATTCTGTTTGCACGGCTTTATCAACAGGACTTAAAATCTTCACATCATGGTCTTTGGCAAGTGTAGCCGGACGGAACATAACACCATCACAACTAACCCTGACATTTTCTGCATCATTCTTCAGTTCGCCCCGTGTCTTAGGATTGTAAATTATATCTACCGGAACCCGTCCCACAAATGTGACGGTTAAAGTCTCCCCGGTCCCTAAAGTATAAGTACTGGGGAGGGTCCACTGAATTTCATAGGTAGCGGGTGTGTAAACCACCGACACATCGAGATTCGGATGGTCGCTATCATAAGCACCTGAAGAATCAGGGATATACTCCAGTACGCCATCGTAACCATCCGGCAGCGTATCTTTAACCACCACATGCCTGGCCGGCCAGACATCAGGACGGTCGGCCTCTTCCTGGGAAAGATTATCAATGACAATCGTATAAGTCACTAAACGCCCCACCCGGCACTGTTCATCCCCGGCACTCTCACCGAAGGCCTTCTTGGTGACCTCCAATAACGGGGCTACAATCTGCGCGGAAAGCGGCTCAGAGGAAACGCTCTGTTGACCCCCTAAAGCAACACTTACAGAATTATCAACCGTGGAAGGGCCGATCTCTTTGTAAGAAAAACTAAAAGGATAATTATCATAACTTTTCAGAGAGGGTTGCACCGTTATCGGAACACGGAGCCAGAATTCAATCTCGACACTTTGGCCTGCCGGCAATGTCTTGAGCCACCATGTAGCCTCGCCGTTGTAACCTACTTCGTCAACCGTTTGGATGGCTTGGGAGATCAGATTGCTAGGTTCTGCCACAAAACCCTCAAAAGCCGGCAAAACGCCATAGCCCCACAATTTATCATCAATCTCCGGCGTCAGATTTGTGACCCAGGTATCAAAGACTACTACACCATCCAGGTCTCCCCCGCTGGTATTGGTCACTAGCAGGGTATAGGTGAGGCGGTCTCCGGCAAACACCGAATCCTCCCCTTTTAAGCTTACTGCAACAGCATCCAATGGCGCAGCCGGCCCGCGCTCGGCTTGAGATACAGCCGCACTCAAGGGCCATGCCCCGGTAGCAAAACCATCCAAGGTTGCCAAACACATCCCGAGGGTCCCCACAGCTATTATAAAAGCGAACACCAACCGCCAGGATTGATGCATACCTTGAAACCTACTGAAGTGTTCCATTTATGCTCCCCCACTATTTTAAATGATAACCCCCGCACCGGCCTATAAAACCGGTGCGGTTCCTATTTACACAACAAAAGGGCGCCACCAATTGTCAATACCTAATGTAATGGTCCCTGTCCCGATTCCTGCCGGCGACGCACCCAAGCCACCCCGATCATAACCATAGCTAGACCAATACCCAAAGCCGCAAATCCCAAACCCAATCCGGTCTTAGGTAAAATACCGGTTTGCTCGGCACCGGTATCTGAGGCACCCTCCACAGCACCACCTGCTCCCATCTGACTTGCGCCAACTCCGGAGGCGGCACCGGTGTCTGCAGCGGCGGCACCGGTGGCCGTAGCACTTGCCCCAACATCGCTTGTGCCAGAGCCATCAACCGGCGTGGAAGTGGGAGCAATCACACCACCATCACCGCGTGTTGGTGTAGCAGGTGGACCGGGCAACGGTGGAGATGTAGGCTGTGGTTGGTCCGGGTCATCCGGTTCATCTGGCTCAGTCGTCGGGGGCGGCGGAGTCTCGCTTGTTGGGGGCGGCGTAGTTGGCGGCGCTGTTGTCGGGGGTGGTGTCGTTGGTGGTGCAGTTGTTGGCGGAGGCGTTGTCGGCGGTGCCGTTGTCGGTGGTGGCGTAGTGGGCGGTGCCGTTGTCGGTGGTGGCGTAGTGGGCGGCGCAGTGGTTGGTGGCGGCGTGGTTGGCGGCGGTGTAGTCGGAGGGGGTGTAGTGGGTGGTGCTGTGGTTGGCGGAGGCGTTGTCGGAGGCGCAGTTGTAGGTGGTGGCGTAGTTGGTGGAGCAGTTGTCGGCGGAGGCGTAGTCGGCGGAGGCGTAGTTGGTGGAGCAGTTGTTGGCGGGGGCGTAGTCGGAGGCGGTGTCGTCGGTTCTTGAGCGAAAACCTGGGGAACCGGCAACGCTCTTGTCCATGCACCTAATGCCAATATAAACACTACCAGCAACGTAATCGTAATCCCAAGTAAACGTCGTATATTCATTTTTCTACACCCTCCCTTACAACCGAGGAACCTTGATTATATTTAAAAACGTATCACAACCGGCAGATAAATAGTTGAGATTAAGTATTGCTCGCAACCCATAAACTCCTCACTGCCATTATACCCACACACTCGCCACGTGAAGGGGCCGGCAACCACGGCTTTAGGCTTAGATTCAGGCACATACATAGTGTTGTTAATCTCTTTGTAAAGCTGGTAATTAACCGAGAAGTTGTTATCCGAAGCCACTTCCAAATTATAGTAGGAGGCACCCGGTAAAACCGACCACCGGAAATAAGCGGTATCGGTAAACGAATCGGTACGCAACGGGAAGACTAAGCTTGGAACATCCGAACCTTTGGTAAAACGCCCCTCAGCATAATTATCCTGGCTCATATTTCCTGTGTCTGTGCCATCATACATGCGCACCCGCCAGACATAGTCACCATTAGGGATTGCGTCCTCAGGTACAAAAATATTATTCACCATCTCATCTTCACTGAAACTATACCCGCCCCCTTCTAGCTCAAAGTGGTACCGGGCAGCCCCTTGAACAGGAGACCAACTAAAAGTCGGGGTGCTCTTCACAAATTCGCCAGTAGACGGTGATAAATTGGTAGGAACCTGGGCACGCTTGCTAAAACGAATCGCACGACTCCAATTAGATTCCAGTATATTCTTACTCCAACTAGATGTAATAGCCCAGGGATCAGGATACCGGCTCTGCAGACGCCAGAAGTAAACGTTATCCGCATAAACATCAGCTGTCAAATAATAAGGATTAGAATCCGAGAAGGACATAATCAATGGGATTTGACCATTAGGCTCCTCCCCCTCCTCAATTTGCGAAAAGGTATCATCAGTGCTGCTTTGGTAACGCACATTACGGATATCTTCCATTGTGTGCCAGGTCATCAATGGCATGCGAGGATAAATAACTGTACGATCTTCCAAAAGGTGCATATTAGGCGGTGTCCGGGGTGTAGGGGCAGAGGTGACGGCAACATACCCGCGGTCCACCGTATCTATAATCGTATCACTTGAAGCATCCACAGAAACCAGGTGGGCATTCACCGTAGCCGGGCTGCCAATCGCAGTCTGGGGTACGGCCAGCATCACAAAACCGGCGGTATCACTGTAAATCTGGGTGGTGGTAAACACAGCATAACCAAGTTTATCTAAAAGTGATGCATAATCCCAATTTGCACCCAACTTGGAAAACAACGTCACAGTGGGCATGCCACTGGCGCCGAACATATCCCACTGTAAAACATTCTCAGGGCGATAAGGATCTCCCGTATCAGGTAAAGCGTTTCCATCAGGATAAGGCGAACTATCCATACCGCTATTATGTGCCCCATCCGTATCCAGATAAAGCTGAAACCGCACGGGACTACCGCTTTGCCGGATGGCCCAACCAAAATACCAATAGCTGTTGTCCATCGCAGTATACAACGCGGTCAAATCATAGCCATTATGTCCAGAATGGTCCCCTAATAAGTCAGCAGTTAATAACGCCTCCTGGCTAAACGGCTGATTTAACTTCTGTTCCGCATCACTATAAATAGGTTCCGGCGAGAATTGGCGTACCAGGGAGAAATAATACGACCAACTCCACCCATCCCCGCTTCCCATCGGTTCATTAATACTGTTAAGCGCGCGTACCCGCCAGTAGTAAGTATCAGGGGGATAACGCTTAACAGGAGTATAGTTAGTTAACTCAGTAGCGGTTGTCTCAACTACAGAATCTCCAAAATCTGAAGACGTAGCGATCTGTACCTCATAATGATCTACGCCGTTAACCGGCACCCATTCCAGGTGGGGGAAGTGTTCCAATATCTGTTGGCCGTAAATCAAACCATCGCCCTCCTGTTGGCAGGTCGGCTGAACTAATCCAGGCGGCGCAACAGTAGGCGTATAAACATAACGGTTCTGGTCAATACGGGTCTGCCAAATCTGGCTCCAGGCCCCGTCCCCGGCATTCACCCGCCAATAGTAGATACCCGGATCACTAAAAGGTTCCAGTGAGGTCGGTGTCGCGCTGAGATTCTCGGTGGTCAACTCCCAGGCAACCGGGGAGAAAAATTTATTATCCGCAACCTGCACAGTATACGTCATCGCTCCCTGGATCTGGTTCCACATAAAGGTCGGTATTGCTGCAGTTCGGTCTTCCCACCTTAACGTGGTCGGCAAGACAACCGATTGCCCCGGTTCAAGATTGCTATACAGCGGATCATAGTAGAATTCGGGATACAACAGATCAGGGGCTACGGCATAAGGGATTCCGGGATAAGAAGGATGGGTCGCTTTCTCCGGGCGGAAAGAGGCACTGGCATTGGGGGATTCATTATTCCATTCACCGGCTACCTCATAATAGTTAACGGCACGCACCCGCCAGAAGATCTGATTTAAACTTGTAAGATAGTCCCAATCACCATCTGATTTCAACTCTTTAACAAGAAAACCAGTATTAATTATATCATCAAAAAAGCCTAAAACATTGGAACTAGGATCCTGTTGGAATGATGAAGTCTGGTTCATTTCCAACACATAATAGGCAACACCCTCAACCGGGGTCCAGCTAAAATAAGCACTGTTGATATGGTCCTCATTATTCACCGGTGTCAAGGGCAAAGGACGGCGGTCATTCCCTGCACCTAGCTTACTATCCAGGTTACAGGACCAGCAATAGCTAAATTTACGGCCATTGCCACCATTACTCCAGGGGCCAGAACGGGTCAGTGCATCCCGCAGATTACTACTATGTACAGCCCGCACCCGCCAATAGATAGTATCATCATTAGGTAATTTATAATCTCGCGCCGCTCCTGTAGATAGAGCAAAAGCCGTATTCCGGGGTTCATAAGTGTAAGTAAAGCCCGGCCAGCTTGGGTCATCAGGGAAATCAGGGTCAGAGCTGACCTGTAGAATATAATATTCCGCGCCATCCACAGCCGTCCATTTTAGAAGTGGCGGCTTATAGAGTACGGCATCCTCTTCTGGCTGAACCAGGTTAGGCGCAATCCCCCAGTGGCGCGTAAAGGTCCACCAAGTAGACCAATTCCCCCAGCTTCCCTCTTCATAACTATAGGCCCGTACCCGCCAATAGTAGGTCTGCCCATCTTTAATGCCCTGACTGGTACGCTCAAAGTCATGGGCGGTGGGACAATACTTAGTCTGCTCAATCTGGTTCATATCCAAGACCAGCGCCGTATCCTGGGGCACTTCAGAAATCTGCAATTGGTAACGCCGGGCCGCCGGCACCTCTAACCACTGAAAACACGGAATGCCCAGGGGTCGGCAAAGTAACCGGCTAGAATCCGGGTCTTTAGGATTCCCGGTCGTCTCGGTTTTATCAAGGGGCTGTAGTAATTGAGGGGCAGGTAACGTATCAGGCGCAAGCGGCGCCGACAGCACATTAGCAGGTACTAATAGTGTAATCAGGAGACAGATAGTGACAAGACTAAGAGTACCCCAAACCTTATAACTCATCAGAAGAACCTCCGCCATAACATATTTCTCATCTTCTTAATAGGATTTTAAAGGAAAAATTTCCCATTCACAATTTAAGAATATCACTGAGATGATAAGGTTAAAGTCACATTATACAACTGTCCTTACCATTCCCATTATAGATTAGAGAATAGATAGTGTCAATTAGAGCAAGACAACTTTCCACACAAGGTTTTATATATAAGCATTTGCTCAAAAAAATTTCTCTCTTGTCCTTCCTTCACTTTCAGGTATACTAAAAGTTGATAACCCGTTAAGTTTTGAGGAGAAAAAAGCATGCGTTTTCCACGCTCAGCCGGCATTTTATTACACCCAACCTCCTTGCCTGGAGGTTATGGAATTGGAGAACTCGGGGAACAAGCCTACCGCTTTATAGATTTCCTGGTTGAAAGCGGGCAATCCCTCTGGCAAGTATTGCCCTTAGGCCCCACTGGTTACGCGGACTCACCTTATGCCTGTTTTTCTGCATTTGCAGGCAATCCATTACTCATCAACCTGAATTGGCTGGCCTCTGAAGGGGATATTGATCCCCAAGACCTGGAACAGGCCCCCCACTTTCCCAACGAGTATGTTGATTACGGACCTGTGATTAACTTCAAGATGGCCATCTTGCACCGTGCGGCACGGAAATTCCGCGCGGAGGCAACTAGCGAACGCCGAGAGAAATTTGAGGCGTTCTGCGAAGAGAACTCGGCCTGGCTAGATGATTATATCCTTTTTATGGCCCTCAAAGAGGCCCACGGCGGCGCGGTCTGGAACACCTGGGAATGGGAATTAGCAGCCCGTGATCCTGAGACATTAGCCGCATGGCACGAACGACTCGACGAGAACATCTTCGCCCATCGCTATCTCCAATACCAATTCTTCCGCCAGTGGGATGAACTCAAGAAATACGCCAATGACAAAGGTGTTCAAATTGTGGGCGATATCCCGATCTTCGTTGCCTATGACAGCGCGGACGTATGGGCACACCCGGAGCTTTTCCATCTCGATGATGACTATCTCCCCACTATCGTGGCCGGGGTTCCACCGGATTACTTCAGTCCTACCGGCCAACTATGGGGCAACCCCCTATACTGTTGGGATAAGATGGCAGAGGGTAATTACGAGTGGTGGATTGCGCGCCTTAGCCAATGTTTACAAATGGTGGATATAGTGCGCCTGGACCACTTCAGAGGTTTTGCCGCCTATTGGGAAATTCCGGCCGGTGAACCCACCGCAGTTAACGGCAAGTGGAAAGAAGGCCCTGGAGCACCTCTGTTCACAGCAATTAGAGATGCCTTGGGCGAACTCCCCATCATCGCCGAAGACCTGGGCCACATCACAGAAGACGTAGAAGAGTTGCGCGACCAGTTCAAATTCCCCGGGATGAAGATTCTGCAGTTTGCGTTTACAACCGATGCGACAAACCCCTATCTCCCCCATAATTGCGAACCTAACTGCGTTATTTACACCGGGACCCATGACAATGACACAACTTTAGGTTGGTTTGAGAGTCGCGAAGAAGAAGAAAAGCTAAAGGCATGGCGATATCTGGGACCCATTAGCGAATCTATAAACTGGGCCTTAATCCGCATGGCTTATAGGTCAGTGGTGGATATAGCCATAGCGCCATTACAGGACGTGCTCGGACTGGGCAACAGTGCCCGGATGAACACACCGGGGAATGCAAGCGGCAACTGGAGTTGGCGCTTCACCGAGAATATGCTACGTGAGGAAATCAGCAGTAAGCTAATGGAAATGGCCCTTACTTATGGGCGCAAAGAACCCGAAGAACCGGAAAGCCGTCCATCCTGGATGTAGAAAGTCATTTAAGTTAAGACTACAAAGGTCTTAGCAGGCTATCGCTTTAGCATAAGCCCTATCTTAATGTGCGAAAGTCCGCTTTACAAGAGATCTGTTAAGACTTTTGTAGTCTATCTTCATGTTTTATCTTTGGTCATACAACCATCTATAGTGGGCAAAGTGCTCCGTAATGCGCTCCACATAGGTCCGGGTCTCGTTAAACGTAATCAACTCGACAAAGAGGTCTATATCCTCCTGGGCCGCCTCACGCCACCGGGCAGCATTGCCCGGACCGCCATTATAACCGGCCATTGCAGCATATAAATCACCGTCAAACCGGTCACGCTGTTTTGCCAGGTACCAGGTCCCATAACGTACACTGACCATCGGGCGATACAAATCAGGGGTCTCATAATCCGGCGGCCATCCCAACGCCTGGAAAATCTCCGCTCCAGTCGGCGGGATCACCTGCATTAAGCCTTGGGCCGCAGCATAAGA
>JAFGKB010000066.1 GCA_016928755.1 Anaerolineae bacterium
AGTTGATGGTTTTATCCTTAAAGGACGCTCGCCATCTTGCGGGATTAAGGATGTAAAGCTTTACCCTGGACCGGGTAAAGTCCCACCGGCCAAGAAAGGTGTAGGCTTTTTCGGCAAAGCGGTCTTAGAACACTATCCCACCTTGCCGGTTGAAGAAGAAGGACGGTTGAAAAACTACACTATCCGCGAGCATTTTCTCACGCAGTTATTCACAATGTCCGATTTCCGCAGTGTCAAAGAAGAACACAGTATGGGAGCTTTAGTGCGCTTTCAGAGCGATAATAAACTGCTCTTTATGGCCTATAATCAAAGCCGGATGCGGATGATGGGCCGCATTGTGGCCAACCCGGATAAGAAACCTGTGGGTGAAATACTGAGAGAGTACGAGCACCACCTGGCCGCGGCCCTAAGCCGTCCGCCAAGCCATACCTCGGGTATCAATGTCCTTATGCACGCATTGGGATATTTCTCTGCTGAACTAAGCGTAGAAGAGAAGGGCTTCTTCCTAGATTCACTGCAACGCTACCGTAACCACAAGGTCCCGCTCAGTGTCCCGGTGAACATTATCGGTGCGTGGATCGCCCGCTTTGGCCAACCCTACTTGGAACGGCAGACCTTCTTTGCTCCCTATCCCGAAGAATTGATCAGCGTTTCCGACTCTGGAAAAGGTCGAACCATAAAATAGAGTGATCACCTATAGCAAACCATACCAACAATAAAAAAAATCAAACACTGCGGATTTTATCAATTACGCATAATTAATAAGGTGCAAAGCACCAGCTCTCAGAGGAGAATAAAAATGGTAGAACTATTGACCATTAAAACAACTAATAAGACAACGCTCAAATCGCTGCTTACTGCAGCTATTGAGCGGGAAAAACAACGGTTAAAGCAGAGTATCACTCATACTCAAGACCGTTTAGCGCAATTTGAACAAGAGTATCATATGACATCAGAAGAGTTCCAGCAACGGCTGTATAATCTTGAGATTGATGAAACTGTAGACTTTACAGATTGGCGCATGGAAATTGAAACTTTGCACCTCTTACAAAACCAGTACAAAACATTAAAAGAAGCTACTGTTGATTGAAGAATACTATCAGTTATTGTTAGATATAGTCAAAACATCACCAACTGTGAGCACTTTTGATATCACTCTTGACAAAAGAGCTGCACATATTGGATTAATACGTGGTGAAATATATTTTATCAATAAAACACAGCTATATTTCCGGGAGTTAGTTAAAGTAGAGGTGCAAATAGTCCGGCATATGTATAGTTACCACTATCAAAACAGCGATAAAGAATTAATATTTCGATACGATGATACCCCACACCATCACAACCTAAAAACTTTTCCACATCATAAGCATAGCTGTAGTGAATCAAATGTTATCGAGGCATTGCCCCCAACTTTAGATTATGTGCTTCAAGAGATTGAACGGCTTATAGCTTTGGATTAAGTATTGGAATCCTTCTGTAATACCACCAGGACTCTCTCCAAGGCTGCACGTAATGCCGGTTCAGGGTCTCCGTATTCTAATGTGAAAGCGGACGCCGTCGCGACCCGGCTGGCTAACTCCTCAGACCCCTTGATAATCCACCGCATCACCAGGTCAATCTCAGCACAGTTCACCGCATCTGAACCGGCTTCCTCAAGATTTAACAGGTAGGCCAGCTTCTGAGCATAGGAACGGTATGGCGTAGAAGCATAAAGATTACGGCTGCCCATAAAATCATAGCACACCCCCCAGATAGCCGTCTCGGAATCCTCTGTATTACGCCCCTCGCCGGCTTCCCAATTCCGGCAGACATAGTAACGCCGTCCAGTTGTACCCAGAACATCCTGAAGCTCAGAAAGCTCCTCCAAAAGACTGCCAACAAGTTCTTTTAAGGCCCCCACATCTTCACTATGCAAAATGCGATGGCGTACACCCTCTAGGTCCAAACCACACCCAGTATCTCGTTTCATTGCTTTCCTTTCTCCCTCCGTCAATAGATACAACGCATTTGAGAAAGTGCGATGCACTTTTTTAATTCTTCATCTCACTTCCAGGAAGTATGCGCTTGTGCTAAAATAATACTAGGAGTTAGGGTATTTAGAGAAAACACTCAGGTTACAGTTGTGTTGCATTTTCATCCCAAGAGGTTAAAAATATTATGCGGTTACCCAAGTACTTGTGGTTGGTGCTCTTAATAGGCTTGTTGGTAAACCCGCACGCTAATCCAACCAGTGCGCACTCTGCCGATATGTATTTTCATATCCAGGCGCTACGCATTACGTCTGAAACCCTTGCGGGCGAGTGGTCTATTTCCCCTGGGCCGCTGCTGGCCGCCGGGATCTGGGCCGAAGCGGATAAAGACCGGGACAATCAAATTACAGATGCGGAAGCCCTGATGTGGGCGAAACCTCATATCAATAAACTGGAAGTTACCTTAGATGGAGTGCCAGTAGTATGGGAATTAGACGCTATTACCTGGCCTACTGATTTCCTGGAATTCGAGGTAGGCGAGCAGACTATCCAAATATACCTAAAGGCTACCCTGCCGGTAACATTGGAAGACGAACACCAGGTACACATCCACAACGCTTACGAAGAGCCGTTTAGCATTACCTGGTTTAAATTGTATACGGAAGACGGGATCACTTTTGAAACCCCAATACAGACCGGTGCGGACCTGGATATTAAGGTATGGGCCGGTGTTCCAGGCAATGAACCAGGTGCACAATACCACCAGAATTGGGAGAGCGGCACGCCACTACTCCCCACCGCGGACCAAACCTTAGCCGAAGCCGGCATAGTGCCTACGGCAATTCCCCGGCCGCAGGACAGTGAGGCCCGGACTATTTTGACCGGCTTGGTACGCAGCGAGACCGACACCGTGCCATTTTACATTATGGCACTGACCGTGGCGCTGGTTTTAGGGGCACTCCACGCTCTTACACCGGGGCATGGCAAGACTATTGTTGCCACCTATCTGCTAGG
>JAFGKB010000067.1 GCA_016928755.1 Anaerolineae bacterium
ATAAGCCGAATCGCTATCCGTCATGCTGAGCGAAGTCGAAGCATCTAGACCTTTCGGCAAAGGGAACGTCCCCCGAGGACGGGGGCTTAGAGCAACGAATTTAGTTATTATTTGGAGGTGTATATATGAGTGAATTATCGAACCGGGTGGAAATCCTGGCCTCACATATTGAGGCTATCTGGAGGCGTCTTTGACCTGCCTGGAATGCAGGAGAAACTAAACCGGCTGGAGAGTGAGTCCGCGGCCCCCGCACTCTGGAACGACCCGGACAATGCCCGGTCAGTTATGCAAGAGCTATCTACATTACAGGAAGAAGTTAAGTATTGGGCCGATTTACGCCAGCAAATCCTGGACACCCAAGAGCTTTTGCTGCTTGATGATGATGATTTGTGGGATGAGTTGGAGAGAGAAACCGAGAAACTGGAAAGAGAACTGGAGCGTGGTGAGTTCCAATTGTTATTCTCCGGGCCGTATGACCGGGGCAACGCGATTCTCGCCATCCATGCCGGGGCCGGGGGGACGGACGCACAGGACTGGGCACAGATGTTGATGCGGATGTTCTTGCGCTGGGCCGAGCAGCGGAATTTCAAGACCGACATTCTGGATTCTCTGGAAGGCGATGAAGCCGGCATTAAGCGGGTGGCGATTGGTATCAGTGGCTTATATACCTATGGCAATCTGAAATCCGAAGCGGGGGTCCATCGTCTAGTACGTCTCTCACCCTTTGACTCCGCACACCGGCGGCATACATCATTTGCCCTCGTGGAGGTCTGGCCGGACCTGGGGGATACGATTAAGGTCGATATCAATCCCAACGACCTGGAGATAGATACGTTCCGGGCCTCGACGGCCGGCGGGCAACATATGCAGAAGAATGAGACGGCGGTGCGCATTCACCATATACCGAGCGGGATCATTATCGCCTGCCAGAATCAACGTTCACAGAGTCAGAACAAGGAGACGGCACTCCGGATCTTGAAGGCTCGCCTGATCCAACAAGAGGAAAAGAAACAACAACAGAGAATCGCAGATCTGAAAGGGGAACATACCGACGCGGGTTGGGGTAATCAAATCCGCTCCTATGTGCTCCATCCTTACCAGATGGTCAAAGATCACCGGACGGACCACGAGACAGGCAATGTGCAAGGGGTGTTGGATGGTGACTTGGATGCATTTATGGAGTCCTATTTGCGGCATAATATAGGTAAGTGAAGTAGAAAACGGGATTTTGGAATTAGCATACATTAAATCATTAAAGCGTACTTGATGTATTAAGGAGGGTTCCAATGGCAACAAAGTCGAAAAAGAGTAATATTTCATCCAGCAGCAAGAAACAAGGGACAAGTGCCCCGCGCCCAAGTCCCAAGAGTTCATCGCAAAAGTCGGGGACTTCGGCGGTACACTCTACAATCTCCAGCAGTAGTAGCTCAAAAACCTCACAGAAGCGGGGGACATCGGCAGCCACATCAAGCCCGGCGACAAATTTCACCCCTACCACAACACATACAACGGATGATGGCATGAGCCTGGAAGAACAACGCCGGAGCCGTTTAGCCGCCCTGGACAGCCGGTGGAGTGCGGTGGCCGGAACGGTGGCCCTAACCGCGTTGTTTAACAAACTCAATGATGTCACCAGTTCGGTGGATAGTCTGGACAACCAGATCGCAGATGTACGGCAGAAAGGTTACCGTTTTGGCGCGGGATGGGAGGATCGGGCTGCGAAATTGCAACAACGCTGGCCGCAGCAACGCAACGAGGCGCGGCAACTATTGGAACAGGAAAAGAGCATGCTCCAGAGGACGGCCAACAGTGTGCAAAACCAACTCAACCGTGCTCGCAGCAACTACGGTCTGATGGATACGGCGGAGAGCAGCTTGCAGAGGCTAGAACGGGATATATCCAATGTAGAAAGTCGCTTATATAACCTCTTTAACGATATTGAGGATGAGGCTTACGCCCTCGAATGCGAGATCGAACAAGCGGATTTCCTCATAGATTCTCTTAACAGTGCTTCATTTGAACTCCAACCCAATGAGGAAGGAGTAGCGGTTTGTAAAGCCCAATGGGTGAGTGATAAGGAAGAGCCGGAAGGTTTGTTATACCTCACCGATCAACGCATTATCTTTGAACGACATGAGGAAGTGGCGACAAAGAAGTTTCTATTTGTGACGACGGAGAAGGAGCTTATCCAGGAACTTATGTGGGCTTCACCGGTTGGGGCGATCACAGAACTAGAGGCTGAGGACAAAAAGACATTCTTATTCGCACATCAAGAGTTGTTAATCCTGAGTTTTGCAGAGCGTACCCGGGAACTGCCCGGTGATGTGACACTTAAATTACAGGATGCAACTAACGAAGAGTGGACCGCCCTGATCCGGCAGGTCAAGACCGGTCAGGTTGAGGCGGAACGTCTCGGCGTAGCCCAACAAGGGGAACAGGCAGCCGCACAAGTAACAGAGGGAAAAGAGATACCGACCAAGTGCCCAAGCTGTGGTGCAAAATTACCACCGGTTTATAAGGGCATGACAAGTGTCGAATGCAACTATTGTGGCACTGTGATTTCACTCTAGTACTCTCTAGCCGGTATGGATTTACTAAAATCAGTACAGGATTATATAATCAGACACGCTTTACTTAAGCCTGGTGACCGGGTTGTCGTAGGTGTATCCGGTGGCCCGGATTCTGTCGCCTTATTACATATCCTCACCCGCCTGGCCAAGGTATGGGAACTACGGCTGCACATTGCACATTTGCATCACGGCATCCGGGGAACTGAAGCGGATGCCGATGCCAGTGCAGTCATCAAGATGGCGCAAGCCCTAGGCTGGACATGCACCCTGGAAAAAGCGGATATACCCGCCATCGCAGCACAGGAGAACATGGCGATTGAGGAAACCGCCCGGCGGGTGCGTTATGCCTTCCTGGCGCAAGAGGCACGACGAGTAGGCGCACAAAATATCGCCGTTGCCCATAACTCCGATGACCAGGCGGAAACTGTACTGATGCACTTGCTAAGGGGAGCCGGGCCGGCCGGATTACGGGGGATGTTGCCAATGACCCCGCTGCAAGATTACCGGTTGTTGCCGTCTAGGGATACCCAAGCAACCAAGAACAACGCCAACTTAAGGATTATCCGCCCGCTTTTGGAAACACCACGGGTGGAGATCGAGGCCTATTGCAATATTCATCATCTTGAGACCCGCTTTGATTGCTCTAATCTTGATACTACTTACTTCCGCAACCGGCTGCGCCACGAGGTGTTGCCCTACCTGGGAAGTATTAATCCCGGCATCAGCGAACGGCTCATCAGTCTGGCGGAGATTATCCGCGCCGACTATGCACTGCTCGAAGAATTTACCCAGGTCGCCTGGGATGAACTCGTGATACAGCACTACAAGGATGCGGTATGTTTCAGTTTAGACGGCTGGCGGGCACAACCCCTATCGGTGCGCCGGTCACTCATACGCCGCGCGGCCTATTCACTCCGTCGCTCATTAAGGGATGTGGACTTCACCCATGTTGAGAATGCAATACAGATCGCTCAATATGGTGCAACAGGAAGCCAAGCAACCCTGCCAATGGGTTTAGAACTACAAATAGGATACACAACCCTCACCATCGGAGAGCAAGGCAATTACCATCTTCCCCCAGAGCGGCCCTGGTTAGATCCCGGCAACAAGATTGAAATTCATCTCCCCTCTACATATAACCGGCGCGAACTAAGTAAGACCACCTTATCAGATGAGTGGATTGTGATTACGCAATATTTAAACACCTGGGATGCCGCGCAGATTATCAATAATGAGAATACGCTGGCGGCCTGGATGGATGCGGATGTATTGCATGGCCCGCTAGTCCTGCGGACACGGGAACCCGGTGATCGCTTTTATCCGCAAGGCTTGCAAGGGTCCAAGGTACGGCTGAGTGATTTATTGGTCAATGTTAAATTACCCAAGGCGTGGCGTCCCCATCTGCCACTCCTTACCCTTAATGGTAAAATTATGTGGGTGGTAGGAGTACGGCTAAGCCATCAGGCAATGGTAACCCGAGACACCCAGTGCGTATTACATATGCGCTTTATTAAATACTAAAGGAGTTGCTCTTGACAAAACACCTAGTTTTAGTAGCCGGCAATATCGGAGCGGGGAAAACTTCCCTGGCCGAACGCTTAGGAGAACGGCTTGGATGGCACACGGCTTATGAATCGGTGGACAATAACCCCTACTTAGCCGATTTTTATGGCAATATGCGGGCCTGGAGTTTCCATTTACAGGTCTTTTTCCTGGGACATAGAGCCGAACAGCACCAGGATATGGCTAATTTAGCCAAGTCTGCGATTATTGACCGCAGCATCTATGAGGATGCACATATCTTCGCGCGGGTACTCTATGAACTGGGCAATATGACCGAGCGTGACTACCACTCTTACCGGCGTCTCTACCACTTAGTCATTGCGGCACTCCCTAAGCCAGACCTATTGATCTATATTCAGGCCGGTGTCCCCACCCTCATCGACCATATCAGAAGTCGTGGCCGGGAGATAGAGAAAGACATCTCACCGGAATACCTGGCAACCCTGAGCCGTTTTTATGATGAGTGGCTAAATGCCTTTGACCTCTGTCCTATTCTGACCGTGCCGGGGGATAAGCTGGACTTCGTACACTATCCCCAACACCTGACCATTATCGCAGAACGGGTACAACAAAAACTGGCCGGGAAGGACGAGGTGGAATTCCCGGACCTGGAGGATTTAGGTGCCGGCTGAACTTGGCGAACCCCTTAGCGAACGTGAACTAGAAATCGTCGAGTTAGTTACCGAGGGTTTGACCAACCGGGAAGTAGCGACGCGCCTCTATCTTAGCCCGAACACCATTAAAGTCCATCTACGCAATATTTTTTCAAAGACCGGCGTTGCTTCCCGGACAGAATTGTCTATGTTAGCGGTCAAGGAAGGCTGGATCGAGGTAGAGACGAGTGACGAGGTCTCTGATGAAGCACTAACGGAGGGAAGCCAACCACAGAGCCAGTATGTGCCCGTTATCCGAGTTACCAGGGAGCGCACGCTCCCGCCCTGGCCTCTACACCGCACCATTGCCCTGAGCATCGGCCTGGTAATATTTATAGGGTTACTCTTCTTATCACCGGTACCGGAGTCTAGCGCGACAACCGGCGAGAGCAGTATCTTGATAGACAACCCCAATGCAGCGCTGAGTGCCCCCGCATCCCCCCTTTCAGAAGGCTGGCAAGAGCTATCACCGATGCCGATGCGGCGCGACAGGTTCGGTGCCACGCTGTTGGACGGGAGAATATATGTGATAGGGGGGATAACCCCAGAAGGAACCAGCGGCCGCCTGGATATTTATGATATTGAGGAAAATCGCTGGACAGAGGGTACGCCCCGGCCAATAGCCGCCGCAAACACCGGCGCGGTAACATTAGACGACGTAATCTTTGTCGCCGGCGGGTGTGACGCACAACAGGCAATAGCCGATAGCCACCGTTATACCCCAGAAGCTGACGAATGGGAAGCTATCGCGCCCCTGCCAGAACCCTTATGCGCTTACGCTATGACGGTATGGGACGGCAAGATTTACCTATTCGGAGGTTGGAACGGGAAAACCTACCGGGCCATTACCTATCGTTACACGCCGGAGACCGACACCTGGGACCTACAACCATCTCCGACAAGGGCGCGGGCTTTTGGCGCGGCGATAACGCTTAATAACCGGCTCTACTACGTCGGGGGCTATGATAATCAGGAACAGGCCACCTGTGAAGTTTATGTAGCCGAGGAAAACCACTGGGTAATGTGCCCCTCGATGTTGTTGCCACGTGGAGGGCTAGGGCTGACAGCTCTGGGAGGTCAGGTTTACGCCATCGGCGGTGGTTGGGAAAACTACTTAGGCTTCAACGAACGCTATAACCCTAAAACTAACAGTTGGTCGGTTGTAGAAACCCCCCTGGTCGGGGAGTGGCGGCATCTTGGCGTTATCGCAACCGATACCACCGTTTATACTTTCGGTGGCTGGGATGGGGACTATCTAAACCGCACCTACTCCCTGGAAGTCCTGCCCTTTAGTATCTTCGTGCCGTCAATACCCAAGGAATAAAAAGACCACAAACCCGTCATGCTGAGCGCAG
>JAFGKB010000307.1 GCA_016928755.1 Anaerolineae bacterium
GGAAAATTGAAGGCGAAATCCGGTTGTAAAAATTAGTTTTCCAGCTTTCACATAAAATAACAGGGGTAACGCACTTTCCTTAAGTGCGTTACCCCTGTTATTTTATGTGAAAGCTGGAAAACTAATTTTTACAACCGGATTTCGCCTTCAATTTTCCCAAAGTTAATGCGTGTCCCTACTGCCAAGGTCACACTGCGTCCCGGTTCTACATCTTTGATTGTACCATCACTAGTCGTGATAACCCATTTCTCATCGTTGAGGTTTTTAAGCCCCCAAATATTGGGCTTTTGGGGATGTTGGTTGATTTCGGCGACCGGTTTAGTGAAATCATACATTTTATTCGGGTCAATATGGTGTAGGAAGAGCTGTGTATCCCGGTTGAGCATAACAATCTGGCCATCGATGCGGATTCGTGGTGGCAGAACTAACTCTTGACCACAAGACCAACAGGGGGCCGGCTTCCCATTCGATGCTTTTAGGGCATCGGCATCATAGAAATTATCGGCATCACAATGCGCACAATAGAAGATCGCATCCCGCATCCGTACCATTGCCCCACGCCATTCACTCTCACGTACCCGGCCATTTAACGGGTCCTTAATGCCATCGGTAAACGCCTTGATGAACAGATCACGGATAAATTGTGGGTAGAGGGGCCAATAAGTATTGGCGTTAGCATGGTATACAGGGTCAGGGCGATTGGTGTCATTATTGGGATCGAAAATAAAAACCGGTTCTGTCCCGTAGAGCTTATTCATAGCCGGTAAATCCATACACTTGATAGCCGATTCTCTTGACCCTTCTAAGGGATGGTGAACCATCAACATGTAGAATAACAGTACCGCCAGTGAGAAAAGATCCGTTTGCATGCTGGGCAACGCTTCGCCACGCACAATCTCCGGGGCCATAAAGCGCGGTGTTCCCAGTATCCCTCCCTCAGCCTCACCATCTACAGCGACATTATCATTATCACAAATCAGGATTTCGCCGGTATCCGGTGCGAAGAAGACATTGCCAAAGGAAATATCCCGGTAGCATAGCCCCATTGCATGGAGTGCCAGGAAGCTATCTGCAAGCTCTAACCCCGCAGTCGCCAAAGCCCGGAAAGTTGGGTCGGCCCGGCCTTTCATTAAATCCACGATACTCTTATATTTGGCTGGGCGCAAGGGCATCACATATCCAAAACCGGGGACATCCGGCGATGATGTTAACTCAATAGGCCAGAGGAACTTCTCTGTGGGGGGGCCTTTCTTTATTAAGGTCTCAAGTGCCGTGTGCTGTTCAGGGGTAGCCTGTGCCGGAAAATACCATTTCAGGGCTACTTCTTGCCCTCCCAGGTCGGCTTTATATACCTCTCCTTGGCCGCCGCCACCCAGAAACTTCTCTGCTGTGCAGACCATCTCCGATGTTACCGTTTGTACACTTTGTCCGGGTTTTAAGATTTGCATAGTTATTCCCCCTTATTTTTTGAGGTGCATTGCACTTTCCTAAGTGCGTTGCACCTGATATGACCGATAAATACCTCTTGGTGCATTGCACTTTCTTAAGTGCGTTGCACCTGATATGACCGATAAATACCTCTTGGTGCAATGCACTTTCCTAAGTGCGTTGCACCTAACATGACTGATAAATACCTTTCGGTGCATTGCACTTTCCTAAGTGCGTTGCACCTGATATACTCTATTAAATTGTATCATTCCTTACTAAATTGTCAGCCATCCGCCAGATACAACAGGTGATATTTTTAGCTTCAGCTCAAGATAGACAGATGTGCTGTTTTTAATCTTTCGATAGCGTTTTTTGTGATATGGGGACAGCCGACCAGATTCAAATAAGCGAGTTGAGGCAGGCTTTGTAAATTGGTAATCCCCTGATCTGTAATATGGGTACACCAGGACAGATCTAAATAAACCAGGTTGGGGATGGTTGCCAATATCCTCAATCCGGCATCACTAATACCGGTCTGCGATAAGTCCAGGCTGCTTAGGGTTGGGTGAGATTGTAAGTATGCAATACCTTGATTGGCTATCTGTGGGTTACCGGAAATATTAAGAAAAGTCAGGTGCGGCAATTCCCGTAAGTATAATAGGGCTTGGTTGTCAATACCACGACAATTAGCAAGGTTTAGATTTTTTAGTGAACTTACCCGTTGTAAATAAGCCATACCTTGATAGGTGATTTGAGGGCAACTTTGGAGGACTAGTAATTCTAGTTTGGGAAGTCTCTCAAAGTGCAGTAAGCCTCTATCACTTAAGTTTTTACACTTTCTTAAATCTAGCTTCTCTAAGGTGGTGAGGGATACTAAGGAGCGGGCAGCTTTGTCTGTAATACCGGCTTGAGATAAGCTCAAGTCTCTGAGATTTGAGAGACGCTGCAAGTTCTGTATCCCTGTATCGGTAACTTGAATAATCCATCTGAGGTCTAAATGCGTTAAGTGTGTTAAATGTGTTAAATGACTTAGTCCTTGATCGGTAAGGCTCTGCCCGTTCTTAATGTCCAGACGTTCCAGGGCTTTTAAAACACTAATAGCCTGTAGTCCTGCGTCCGTTATGCTTATTTCCTCTAAATTTAACCAGGTAATTTTATTGTGGAATTGTAGGCCCTTTACCCAGGCCCCAAAATCATGATTAGGTATGCTTTGTGGTTGTAGTCCTAATACATAATCATTGGGCACCGTCACATTGCCTGGGGTATTCCCTAACTTTTGCCATTTTTGTGCTGTGTTTGATAAGGATTTTCCCCATACTTCCATAGCGAAATTTGAGGTAAATTGAGGTGCGGCACGCTTCCTGGGGGATGGCGTACTTGGTGGGGATGAGTCAAGAGGAGGTGTAGGCTGTACTATAGATTCTGTACCGGTTGATTTAATCGGGATACCTAGTGCTAAGGCCCAGGACTCCACCGCCCATTGTGCCGCCTCCTTGTTTATCGCCCGGTTATGCATCAGTCGTTTGACCAGTTGTGCCATTAACATTTGATAGGGAATGTTCTTAGGTGCTTGGTATAAATCTTCTGGGATTTGTTCTTCCTGGGCTATGGTGAGTACAAAGACCTCACTTTTGTAGGGGCCGCATAGGTCTAACAGTAAGGCCCGACATTTTCGTGTATTACTGATGACCTCGTCGCCATATTGTCTGACGATCTCCTGTAACTTCTGGCGTGGTAAGTTATGCATAGTCAACCGTTAACCCTGGATGCTCAATTGCAGCAATTCCCCGTCTGTTAATGTGCGGGCAGCCACCAATATTTAAAATCGTTAGTTTGGTCAAGTTGCGCAATAATCGTAACCCTTCATTAGTAATCCGGGGACATCTTGATAAGTTTAGACTTGTTAAGCTAGTAATATCACGAATATGAGAGAGACCTTTATCACTTATCTGTTTACAGCCTTCTAATCTGAGGATACTTAATTGAGTAAATACACGGAGATGTCTTAGTCCATTATCTGTAATCTGATTGCACCACGCCAGGTCAAGCGTCTGTAGTCTATGGAGTGGACGTAGCCGCGCTAATCCTTCATCTGTGATCTTAATACACCATGCCAGGTCCAGACTCTTCAGGTCAGAAAGTGTGTAAAGCTGGGCTAAACCGGCATCGGTAAGTGCCTGATTGCCAGAGATATCTAGCTTCTGAATCTGACCGTACTTTTTAATATCACCCATCAGTTCTGCTAGGCGGGTGTCATTTAGTGCCCTGGCCCGCAAGTGCACCGCATAATTATCTGGAATGGCTACATGTCCTGGTGTCTCCCCGATTTTTCTCCATATTGGGCTAGGAATATCGTAGCTTGCCACCATCACATCCACTTGTAGGTTTGATGAGAACTTGGGACCAGGTGGAATAGTGAGGGAGGTGGGATGTTTTTTTGTGGGCCGGAGATTAGGCTTGGGTGTCTGTTGTGCGCTGCTTTGTTTCGTCGGTATTGTGGTTGTTGGTATCGGTGGAGGTCCAGTACCCCTGATAGGTGGTCGCTGGTCAAGAGTCTGCTGTGCAGTGGTTTTTGGTGCGGGTACCGGGATACCTAATGCATAGCCCCATGCCTCTACCGCCCATTCGGACGCTTCCTTGGCTAGGGCGCGATTTTCCATAAGTCGCTTAGTAAGTTGTGCTGCTAATACTGTGACAGGTATGCTTTGGGATGTGGCTAATAGGTCTTGGGGAACCCGTTCCTCTAAAGCTGTAGTTAGCACAAATATCTCACGCTTATATCCTCCACAAAGGTCAAATAGCAAAGCGCGACACCGGCGCGGGTCATCTATTATGACCTGGCCATAACGTTTGATAATCTCTTGGAGTTTCTGACGTGGTAGATTGTTCATAGAATGTTGTGTAATGAATTAGTCTAATTTGCCCTAGGATGATGATTCCTCCCAGGTTTTCATCGGTTCTGGTGCTCCTGTTTCCTTGTGCTGCAGGTTACGCAGAGAGAGCGGGGGTGGTGTCCCCGGTGTTGGTTCTGACTCTGCTGGCTGAGGCTCTTGTTCAGGAGCCTCAGCCGGTTGTTCATCTGCACTTATTTCCTCGGAGTCTTCTACTCTCTCATCTTCAGGTGTGCTTTCTTCTTCCTGATGTGGTGACGACTTTTCTGTTCCCGGTATCTGGGTTTGGAAGACTAAGCCTAATGTGATATCATCACCACTTCCGGCTTCAGAAGCTTCATTAAGCCAGGCTGGTAGATTATCTTTAACAGTCTGCAAGCCGTCCGTTTTGAGAACATTGAGTATATCACTGCCCACCTTGCGGAAAGCCGTTTCATTAACAAAGGAATTAGCATAGCCATCTGTGGATAATAAAATCAGTGCCGGCGGTATGCCATACAGTGTCTGAAACCGTAACTGTATATCGTGCCAGGCTTCCTTCATACATAACGAGGTTGTCTCATTGGCGATAAGCCGTGCGTCTCGTTCTAATGGGCGAGATACTTTGCCATCCTCTGAAACGGTCAGAATATCACCATCACCTAATTGTATGTAAAGGATAAAGGTCTCGGTTACCAGCACGCTCAGTATCGTGGCCCCGTAAGCTAGATACGGATTCCGTTCCACGGCGAGACGCCCTTGTGCTCCTTTACTCTCTTCCAGTGATTTTAGTTCTTCATCGGAAAATGGATGCTCATCAAGATGTGCCTTTACAGCTTCTTGCCATCGCCAGACGAGCTCCTGGGGGAGGCGTTCCTCGGCAGTGCGCTTGATAGCTGAGAGATTGCTAGGGTCAGGTTGACCTTCGAGTAAATCCTGGATTATGACCCAGACGGTCTTTTCAACAGCTAGTTGTGACCCTATATCACTGCGGAAACTTTTAGCACTCCCATGCCCATCGGAAACAGCGAGAACGAGTGGTGGTCCTAAACCGCTCTCCGGCCACCAGCGGATGGCGTCTTGATTGGGCATTCCCACGCGTATATGCGACGCGCCACGAACGGATTCGCCAATAGTGCGCCATTGCAATGTGTTTCCCATAAGGCTCCTTATTTATTTTACCAAACGTCGTTGGCGGTTATGTCATTATCATCATCTGCCGCTGTCGGAACTGTGGGAACCGGTACATTGGCAATGGGGGTATCGGCTGCGGCCTGACTAGCAGGAGATGATGCCGATTTCAAAACAGCAGTGGAGACCCACTTAATGTACTTGACCAGGGATTCGGGATTATTAGCTTGGAGTGGCTTGATTTCGGGGTGCGCAATGAACTTCTGGAGTACATCGTGGTCAGCATCTTCACCGATAGCGATGGCGATGCGTACCGCCTTTTTACCCCACGGCTGGTCCAACATCTCAGTTAAACCGCGTTCATAACTATCAGTAGGCTGCCCATCGGAAATCAATACCAAGACAGGCGGCAGCGCGCGGTCGGTCATCGGGGGAATCTTGAGTTGCTCTGCCACCAGGGATAGGGCCTGCCCCATATCCGTGACCCCATCCGCCTGCAAATCAACCCACTTAAAATCCTCAACGGCTGTGGGTTGTGAGATATGCCATTGGGCGCCGGTGGAAAACTTCACCGCACGTACCAAGACCTGAGCATTGGGGTTCTCGCTGGCTACCTTCTGCATATGCGGAATCGCCTCGCGAATAGCCATATTCAGGGCTTGGATCTTGCCATCAGTTTGCATAGAGCCAGAGCAATCTGCAATCCATATGAAATGTAGTGGTCGTGTTGCCAGTTGGCCACCAGGTCGTTTACTCATCTTTCCTCTCCTTTAACATAAGAACTGAAGTGTTTCATTAAAACCTATACCATAATACCATATTTCACTAGCTAAAGTAGTACCAACTGCCATTAGGCTACAAAAAAAGTCTTAACATATTTGGCTCTTGCCCAAGGTCTGCCCATTAGCATACTCTTGCGTTACCCCTTAGTCTGACGGAGACTTTTATAGTCTACGTCCGGGGCTGGATTCTTTCCAGGATAGCTCCCAATCTTAACGGGTCTTTACCTAAATACCGGGCCAGATACCGTGCGGCTGATAACAAATACTGCTCGCGTTCTTGTTCCGGGCGCAATCTGGCCGTGCGCTGTAGTACCGTAATGATCAGTTCGTCGGCGGGTACATCACGGCTTTCCAGTAAAATATGCAAGAAGTCTGGCTTCTGGGTGAGTTCGTTTACTTCTTCCTTGGTACATACCGTGATTTGGTGTAATAGCATGGGCGGCTGTGGCGGAAGTCCGGGTTGGTAACCCTCGTTGTCACGATACCCCACGGAAATCGCAGAGATTTCAACCGGTAGCAGGCGCACCTCACGTTGGTCGGCTATGACCTCACGGTACTGTTCATCGGCCTCATTCACCGTTGCAGCAATACCCCGTAAGAAGGGGTCGGGTTCTAGTCGAATATCGTAGACGATGCCTATAACGGATGCTTGTGCTTGTTGGATGGGGGCATTTACAAAAGTCCCAAAGGTAGGAACGTCAGGCTCTGGGATTCTTGAGGCTACGACAAAGCCACGAATATCGGCACTTAATACGCTGCCGATAGTGATAATGCTGCCTTTGTTTTGCATACCTCTGTCTCTCCTGAAAAAAACGAGATTTTAGGGATATTATGAGGAGTGTGCATTTCACGCATCACGCATCACGCATCAC
>JAFGKB010000308.1 GCA_016928755.1 Anaerolineae bacterium
CTCGACGGCACACAACATAACAGACCCGTCACCCTGAGCGAAGCCGAAGGGTCTAGATTAGATGCTTCGCTACGCTCAGCATGACGGTTAACGAGAGTCAAGACTTTCTTTCTGCACTAAACCATGTCTCTTATGGTTATTACTCAGAACTATGCTAATATTTAGGTCTTGGCTTAAACAAAGAACATTAAGACTTTTGTAGTCTCAAATTATGATAGTCATATTTAAACATTCAAAAACGCGAATACTGCTGGAAACCCTATTCCTGATTATGGTCTTTCTCTTACCCCTGGGTATCGCATTGCTGTGGGGACCATACCTTGAAGCGCAAGCCTATGTTAGCTTAGGGTATGCCCGCAGTCTGGTAGACGCGCATAGCTGGCTTAACCCTGTGGATAGTCAGGCCCTCCTACGTGCCCCGCTCTTTATGCTGGCCCTAGTGGTCTCCGGTATCCTGGGGCATTCGCTGCCACAAGCCGCCCTTATCCTCGGTGCATTAGGTTGGGGTTGTGCTGCGCTGGTCGCATTTATCCTGTTGGATTGGCATAAACACCCCCTGGCCGGTGGTGTGATGGCGATCCTGTTAGCCGCAAGCCCGTTTTTGGTCTCAACATTAGGACTGGAAACTTCCTGGGTCAGCGTCTGGTTACTACTTGCCATCCTTGCTGCCAGTAGTAAAAACTGGCCCCTCCAAACTATTAGCCTATTCCTTATACTGGGAACGCATTTTGATGTCAATACCCTAACACTTGCCGTGCTTCTCCTAGCTTTTCGCTGGTGGAAAACACGGAAGTTACCCTTGACACTGGTTCTAGTCGTATGCATTGTGACTCTTTCCTGGTGGGGATTAGGACTTAAGGGGGTGGTGGCCGGTTTCACAATGCCGCACCCTGATCTTGGTTTTTGGACTTCTCTATGGATGGATTTGTTTAAGGGCAGCGAGTTCTATATCTTCTTTCTGCCTTTTATTGTCCTGGGATGCTGGGAATTGTTGGCCCCCACTTATAAAGATGGGACTGCACAAATTAATCCCCTGGGGGGCATATTCCTACTCTTATGCTTGTTGCTCGGTGTAGTCTTTAACTCCGACCCGGTTATCACGATTGTATTGTACGCTGCCGTCCTCTTCCTGGTAGGATTAGGCATCACATATAGTGTCCGGTGGCGGTTAAAGTCCGGGGCTGCGCGTTTGGAATCCGGCCAGTTATTGTTAGCACTGACCATAATCTTTATGTTGCCCCTTGTCGCGGCCCATTCTCTATCCCTTATACAGCGCTATCGTTTCCGGCCTGTGGAGCAACATAAACTTGAGCAGCGCGCCGGTGCGTGGTTGCAAACTCACGCCGATACTGACGCCGCCGTATTCGGCTCCGCACAATCCGGTTATTTCTCACACCTGATGCCGGTCACTTGGCAGGGGAATTCTTCTGATCCCTTGTCCTTGACCGGGCCGGCAAAAGCATTAAACACTGTCTTCCCGGAGTACTGTATTTCCTTTAATAGTCTGGCGTGGGATAATTTCTCCTATATAGCGAGTTTCCAGGAATTCTACAAGCCAATCAAGCAATTCTCTGCTCCTTCTATCTCTACATCACCAGTCACCATCTGGGAACGGCAATTCTCAACGGCTTCCCAGGGGAAATTTATACCCTTGGATGTGTGGCTCCCCGGCAGTATACGCTTAATAGGGTATAAATTCGGCCCTGACCGTGTTGAGCCGGGGAAAGCTGTCTACGTCACGCTCTTTTTCAAAGCCTACAAGCCGGTGACCAGTGCACTTCGTACTGTGGTGCGCATCATCACTCCCACCGACGGCACCGGGTGGGCACAGCGGGATATGGTCACCCCCCGCAGTATGCCGGTGACGTGGTGGGAACCCGGCGAGACCATTACCGAGCACTATGTTCTGACAACAACGACGGAAATCCCGGTAGGGGCGCATAATCTGGATATGTCGGTTGTCTCCGCAGATGCCAAAAGTTTCTTACCTCTTTACCAGGATGGAAGTTCTGAGCCGGTAGATAGAGTCGCATTGGGCTATGTTGTCGTGCCGTGGCATGGTGAAATTGAGAATGCCACATCTGTGATGGCTCAATTTGGGGATAGGATTAAATTGTTAGGAGTTGAAACGCCAGAGTATACTGCTCCTGGTGAGTCCCTGGATGTGACCCTCCACTGGCAAGCTCTGGCTCCTCCCGGCGATAATTATGTGGTATTTGTGCATCTTTTGGATAGCTCCGGCCAGCTTGTGGCTAACCATGACGCCCCTCCGATGGCCGGTCGTTACCCCACAACTGCCTGGTTACCGGGAGAAATGTTGCCCGATGTACACACCTTGCAACTTGCCCCGCAACTCCCCCCCGGTGACTATGACCTATATGTGGGTATGTACCAGTGGCCTAGTGTAGAACGCTTACCTGTGTATGACCAGACCGGTGTAGAACAGGAGAACCGGGTCATTCTCCTCCAGACTATCACGGTTCAATAGTCTCATCAGTTCAAGACTACAAAAGTCTTAGTGGGCGATTGCTTTGGCCTAACCCATATCTTAATGTAGGCAGTCCACTTTACAGGGCGTCTATTAAGACTTTTGTAGTCTGTCTTGTCTTCAGGCTACTTTTAAAACGCTTGTCTCTAAGGCGCAATCCCATCGACTAACACGCCAAATGACGCCGGCGTTACCGTCTGAACGTTGCTGAAGAAGTCAATCCCACGGTCATCATCAAAATCGGCAGTTGCCCCCGGTGCCAAGAGCACCAGGTTATCCTGTTTCCCAAGATTAAAGCCAGGGTCCGTATCCGCAGTTATCAAACCATTTCCCACATAGAGTGTTATATGGCGGTCCCAGGCCGTTAAATCATCAGGGGGAATGGCTTGGACACCTGGGGTTTCCGGCAGTACAATTGAAATAGTGGTCCCCTTGGGAATGTCTTCCAGAATCGGGTACTGTCCGAAAATCAGGGACCCTTCGTCGGTCGCTACTTTTGTATCGTTATCGGTGATACGCCAGCCCCTTAAGTCAATCCCCCCGGAACGGTTTACGTAGAGTTCGATGCGGCCTTCTCGTGTTTGTAAGGACTCCCGTATAAAAATCACATCTCCGGGATGGGGTACATCGTCATCTAATTTTATAAAGTGTGGGGTAATGGTCTGAGTAATAGCTACAGTCAACGTTATTACGGGTTCCTGTGGCAATGAAGCCGGCTCCCAACTTGTAAATTGGTAGCCGGGGTCCGGAACCGCCGTAATTTCCACCGGGACACCTTGAAAATAAACACCTTGCCAAGTTTCGGCTAGAATACGTTGTCCATTGATCGCGACCGTTCCGTGCCCTTCTGCCGTCTGCGTAAACGTGAGCGTGGCCGTACCCTGGAGGCCAAAGTGTTCTACCACATGTTGGCGGACTACATCCGGCCTATTCTTTGCGAAGTCCCGCAACTCTTGAACGTTTGCAGCCCAGTTCTTTGACCCTGACCAGCGCAGTGTCTCGTACAAGATGTCCGGCTCTATCTGTGCGGACAAACGGTCTATGTGAGATATAACGGACTCCGAGGTCAAGGTAGTGTTGAGCATGTCGGCGGTCTGTTGTAGAAACCTTTGTAGAAATGCCGGGTTCTTCCATAGTTGGCGTAACAACAATGAATCTCGCCCTTGGGTATAGGGGTCTTTATATTCGAGTAAGTGTTCCAGCATATCGGTCGTATAGTGTCCGGCTCCAAAAGCCCGGTCACTGTCCCAGAATATCCATTGCCATTGCCCCCCCTGGAGATGAGGCCGGAATTGGTGGATATTATGGTCCGGCCAGTCTGCATTGGCACTATAAATCTGGAGGATATTGTAATTAACGAAGTTTTGTATATCAATCTGGCCTCCAACGTAGGCATAGTTTTCCGGGATTGTCAGGTCGTGGGTCTCAACAAATTCCAGGAGCTTATCCCAAGCGTAACGCTCACCCATGATGGCCTCACTCTGGCCCGGTACCTCCGGGGCTTCCAGGAAGTCGGCATTGGTAATCCCGTAATGGTCGTCCAGAAAGAACCGGTCCAGGTGTTCCCGAATATAATAAATACCCCAGGGTTCCCCGTTGATAAATAATAGTACCGGTTGGCTTTGAACTGCATACCCACCAATCTCAAAAGCTAACTCTGCCGCCAACTGATTGCGCACAAGCGTCCACTTCCACCACCAAGGTTCGCAGCCATCCTGGGCACCGCTATATAGAACCAACCGCTTAAAGCTATCTACCGCACAATCTTCAAACAAGGGATACTCAAGGCGTGCTTCTCCATACTCTTTGCGAAAGTAAAGGCGGAACGATTTTTTATCAAATTCCCGGCTGCCATGTCCGTGGATGCGTATCCCCGCCGGCATCTGGAATCCGCTATTATGATTTTCACCAATGTAGATGACCTCAACATTACGTTCCCACAGATTCCCCTTCTCATTGGGATTGGTACAAATGCCATACTCCGGGGCCAAAAGGTCATTGGGTTCCATTACCAATGATAATACAGGTAAGGATGTGGGTAATCCCATAACGTATGAAGCACTTGTGACCGGCCCCAGGTCTCCACCGGGAAATAACAGCCGGGCACGGATAACGGCTACCGTCTGTGTATTAGCAAATAACTGGATCGGGTGGGTATAGGTCGTAGCTGTGGATGGGGTAGGGATACAGCCATCTAAAGTAAAGATAACTGTGGCGTCGTCTCGCGGGTTATATAACTTGATCTGTATATCTTCAGCATAGTACCCACTTGGCAAGGAGAAACCGGGCACCAAAGGTCTCGCCGGATTTGTAGGATGTGAATTACCCTGACTACTGGCTACGCCTGATAGTTGAAGAATCAACAACCCCAAAATTGAGAGACTTATACTCCAAAAATAGGGGGTACTTTTTATTCTTTGCAAGATTTCCTTTATTTTACTGATCACAGATCCCTGGAACGGCCTTATTATAAAAATGTTAGTGTATACTTTCATTATAGCATAAAGGGCCGGTATAATATGTAATTTGCATTACACCAGAATATGAGATAGTATAATTTCAAGGAATGAAAACGCGATGCACTGCACTTCCTTAAGTGTCATGTAATATCGAAGGAGTTCTATTTATGCGCAGACCTCGTAGGTTAGTGATATTGCTTGTTATGCTACTAATCGTAATAGTGGCCTTTCTCCCTCTGGGGTGTAGTAGGCCGGTACCGTCGCCCATTATGATACGCCCGCCAAGCTCGTCAACACCCACATCTTTGCCGGCTACAGACGCGCTACCGCCACCAACTCCCACACCGGCCCCTTATATCAAATCCCCTACCAATGGCTTGCCACTCTACACATTCTTTATCGATCTGAATTACGCCACCCACTCTCTTAATGTAGAAAGTCGCATCCTGGTTCAAAATAACTCCGGTGAATCCTGGCAAGAGGTAGTACTCTCCATCCCGCCGGCTTACTACGCTAACACTTTCGACCTGCATTTAGCGACGGTCACTACGGAATATCACCGCTATCTCGCTGTGCCGGAGTGGGAAAACACGATGCTCTATATTCCGTTGGAAAAAGCCTTAGAACCTGGCGCGCCGGTAGAAATCAAACTGGAGTTTACATTACAGCTACCGGAGATTGAGCTTACATCCTGGCCCCCGGTCGGCAATTTCGGCTGGAGCTGGCGCTTGATACAGATGGGGGATTGGCATCCTACCTTGGTCCCTTATCACAGCGGCGAGGGTTGGGCAATTTGGGACTATTACCCGGTCGGTGACCCCGTAGTCTATGAGATAGGGACCTATGACGTGCAACTAATAACAGATGCAGCCCTGGTAGTAGCGGCACCGGGCTTTGTCACCCAACAGGGCAAAATCCGCCAATACCATATGGAGCAAGCTCGCTCATTTGCCTTTATCGTCAGTCCCGCCTATGAAGTTGTAGAAGGTAATGTGGGCGAAACTAAGTTACAATCTTACTATTTTCCTGAGCAGGTGGAGGCCGGGAACAAGATACTGGCGCTGGCAGCCGAAGCGGTGACCCTCTACGAGACCCTCTATGGCCCTTTTCCTTATCCTTCCCTGACAATTGCACAAAACGCTTATTATGGGGCAATGGAATACTCCGGCTTTATTAGCTTGAGCACCTACGCTTATGAAACCTACAATGGCATTCCTTCAGACCTGCTTTTCTCTCTAACCGTCCACGAGATCGCTCACCAATGGTGGTATGGAGCGGTTGGCAATAACCAGGTTTACGAACCGTGGCTAGATGAGTCCTTTGCCAAGTATAGCGAGCTGCTTTTCCTGGAGCATTACTACCCCGATGTCACCGATTGGTGGTGGGAGTATAATATCAATCAGTGGGAGTTAGCCGAGTGGTTAGATACTACGATTTACGATTATCCCGATACCCGTGATTATATCCATGCTATCTATGGTATGGGCGCGCGTTTCCTGTCCGACCTGAGATCCCTTATGGGCGATGAGGCGTTCTTTGCTTTCACACGCGATTATCGCGAGATCCATGAAGGGCAATTGGTCACTAAGGCTGATTTTATCGAGACACTGAAAAGCCACACCGATGTAGATATGACCCCGGTATTGGAGCGCTATTTACGTTGATCTATGCATCGACTTTGAATTTTCATCCCTAAATATGGAACAAAAAACCTCCGAGTATCGTTATAACTACAGGTGCGAATAAGCACCGAAAATAAAAGATACCCATTAGGAGGTTTGGAAAATGCTAAGTAAAAGCATGCGTAACGTTTTGGTTGTTGTGTTAATGGTAGGGTTCGCGGCAATGGCCCTGGGATGTTCTGGTATAGCCGAGGCCGGTGGAGGGCTTGTCCCAGTTCAGACGGCTCAGACTGGTGAAGAAATTCCTTACACCATTAACGTAACCGGGCTAGGAAATGCCAGTGCACAGCCCGATGTTGTCTATTTTAACCTGGGAGTTGAGTCCGTAGAGACCGATGCCAACAAGGCTATCGAAGAAAACACCACCCGCATGAATGCTGTGCTGGAAGCACTGACCGCATTGGAAATCAAGGCTGAAGATGTGCAAACGACAAACTACAATATGTGGGTTGAAGATGTCTACGACCGCGACGGTCAATATACCGGTGAAGTGCGGTACCACGTTATCAACCAGGTCAATGTAAAGCTGGACGATATAAGCTTGACAGGGAAAGTCCTGGAAGAAGCTCTGAAAGCCGGGGTCAATAACGTTGGGGGGATCGAGTTCAGTGTTGATGATGCAACCGCGTTAGAGCAGGAAGCCCGTCAAAACGCCCTCACCGATGCCCGTGCCAAGGCCGAGGAACTGGCTTCCGGCTTAGGTGTTCGCGTTGGCAAAGTTCACCTGGTCACTGAGTTCACCAATAATGCTACCCCCATCTCCGTGCGGGCTGCCTATGATGGGGCCGGCGGCGGTGGCGGTGAGGTGCCAATTGCCAGTGGCTCATATGATGTGACGGTTCAGGTCCAAGTGGCCTTTGATATTATCCAGTAAAACGGCTTAACCTTCCAGGAAGTTACAAGCGGAGATAGACTACAAAAGTCTTAATAGACTCCCTGTAAAGCGGACTTCCATCCATCAAGATATGGTTTAGGCCAAAGCCATAGCCCAGTAAGACTTTTGTAGTCTTGACTTCCTGGAAGGTAACTACTTAAGAAGATTGTATTTCTCTTTGTAAAACCGGGGTTGGCCGTTTCCTGACAAACCAGACATAAATCAGCGCAATCGAGAGGCCATACATCGTAATCGTCATAATAAAGACCGGGTTGAATCCATAGGCTTTTTGAACCGGCCCGCTAATGGAGGGACTTAAGGCCCATCCCGTGCTCCAAATCATATTGTAAAGGCTGGCAGCCATCCCCCGTGCGTCTTCCTCCGCCTCTTCCATAATCATCGTCTGGTAAACCGGCCCGGAGAGATTCATCAAAGCCGAGCGAATAAGAAAACTCACTTTAGCCAGCCAGAGATTGGGGATAAAGCCCAGGACTATCAAGAAAGGTATAGATAATCCTTGAGTAGCCACCACAGTCTTGGCCTTTCCCCACTTCTCCGCTAATACCGGTGCTAACAAAATCGCGATACCCATTCCCAACGAACCAAAGCCAAAAAGGGTACCGATAGCATGGTCGCTCAGGTGGTAACGGTGGCGGAAAAAGACATTCATAAAGGGCATCAACAACCCTGCCCCCAGGGAAAGCACCAACGAGGGGAAGAGCAGTTGGAACATCTGCCGGCGACTCTGCCATAAGACCTTGAAAGGTTCCAATGGACTTTGGGCTATTTTGCGTTTCTTGACATTGAGGAAAGCCAGCGGGATAAGGATGAGTGTGCTTAGTATCGTCGCACTGCCCAATGACCAGGCGTAGGCTTTGCTGGTCTGCGCCCCCACACTTAACCAGTTGCCGAAATATAGCGGCAGCCCCCCACCGATAAAATTACCCAGGAAAGATGAGACGGTGGATATCCCGGCATTAAAGCTGAATAGATGGGTGCGTTCCCTCTCGGTGCTGTGTTCCATAAGAAATGGGGAGGCGGTGATATTAAAGAGGCTTTGTCCCAACCCCCGCAAAGCACTGCTGACAATCAACGCGCCGGTGGTGGGGAATGCCAGCATACAGCCCTGACCGATAACCGTAATCAGCCCACCCAGGATAAAGGCCCGTTTGCGTCCGATCAAGTCGCTCACATACCCGGAAAACAGCGCAACCAACAACCCGGTAAGCGAGGGAATGCTGATCAGTATACCGAGAAAATCCTCCTCATATCCCAGGCTCAGGATATAGAAGTTAAAGAAGAGTTGGAAGATACCCATGCCGATGCCGTTAAGCATCGAGACGAAGAGATACAAGCGCGCTTGCGATGAAAAACACTTTACATTGTATATGTATGCTTTCAGTGTGTTCATTTTACTTAACCCGGCTAATAGTTAGCCAGGCTTAGGATAACCGTTACTAACAATTTGTCAACCTCTCACAGCTCGCTGTGAATTGCCAAATCCACATCATTCTTGTAAAATGATATTGGAGGTGCGTTATGACAACGTTTACCACAACGGTCACCCAACGGGCACAAACGGTAGTTCCCGCTGGTATCCGGCAGCGTTATAATATCCAGCCCGGTGATATACTGACCTGGATAGATGATGGTCAAACTATAAAGATAATCCCTTTGCCCCAAGATACAATCCAAGCGTTGCGTGGTTGTGCAAAGGGTGAGTCTTTAACCCAAAAACTGTTGGCTTCACGTAAACAGGATCGTGAGCGTGCCTAAATACGTCTTGGATACATCCGCCATCTTGACCCTAATGGAAGATGAAGATAGTGCAGAGCGTGTTGAAGTTATTATTCGACAAGAACAGGCCATAATTCCATTCCCCGTTTTATTGGAAGCCTACTATATTTCGTTGCAAGAGCAATCTGAGGCTATAGCTGATCAACGCTATGCATTAATGCGAAACCTACCGGTTACCAAGATTTGGGCTATAGATGAGCCTACTTTGCTTGCTGCCGCACGTTTCAAGGCGAGGTGTCGTATGTCATTTGCGGATGCCTTAATCGCGGCTTTTGCAGCACAAAATCAAGCTATCCTTGTTCATAAAGATCCAGAGTTTGATGCACTTGTAGGACTAGTTGAACAGGAACCATTACCCTATAAATAAATTCCACCTTCCCTGCTCGCTGTGGATTGCCAAATCCACAGCCCATTTGTGTCTATTCGCATTCATTCGTGGTTAACTTTTGTCTCATTTATACGATTTGCCAACCTCCCGGCGTGACATATAATCGCCGGAAGTTATTGGTGATGAAGACTACAAAAGTCTTGTGTAACTGTTGCATATGGTGGAACTTATGGTTTTGAAATAGCCTGACATTTAGCCATACCATGCGGAGACTTTTGTAGTCTACTTTTGCGAAAGGACACATATGTTAACGATTGACGGTGCATACGGTGAGGGCGGCGGGCAGATTCTCCGGTCGGCCTGTGCCCTGGCGGCTATAACGGGAAAGCCCCTTAAACTGGTGAATATCCGTGCCGGGCGGTCAAAGCCGGGCTTGCGCCCGCAGCATTTGACCTCGGTACGGGCAGCAGCACGTATCTGCAATGCCCGCTTGGAGGGTGCACAACTTGGCAGCCAGACCCTGCTCTTTGAGCCACACTCAGCGTCCCAGGCCGGTAATTACACATTCGATGTGCTGGATGCTGCCCAGGGTGGCTCCGCCGGCTCCGTGATGCTGGTCTTCCAGACGGTCTTTCTGCCCCTGGCCCTGGCGGCGGGTGAATCCCGCCTGTGTTTGAAAGGCGGCACCCACGTTAACTGGAGTCCCTCGGCCCTCTATGTGGAGCAGGTCTTTCTCCCTACCTTGGCCAAAATGGGGGTACAGGCCGACCTCCACGTGGAAAAATGGGGCTTTTACCCTCGCGGCGGTGGTCAGGTGACCGTCGAGATCAAGGGAAACGCGACTTTAGCTCCCTGCCGGTCCGTAGAACGTGGCGACCTGCAAGAGATAACGGGCACGGCTTATGCTGGACAACTGCCTTCCCACATCCCACAGCGGATGGCCGACCGGGTGCAGAATCTGTTGCGCAAATTCAACGTCCCGGTGCGGGTTGAGCCACGCCACGTCACTTCCGGCGGCCCCGGTGCCGGCTTGTTTCTCCTGGCCCGTTACGAAAACGCCGTCGCAGGATTCACATCCCTGGGGCGTCAGGGTCTCCCTGCGGAACAAGTAGCCCAAGTCGCCGTGGATGACCTACTAGCCCATCACCATACTGCCGCCCCGGTGGATGCCCATCTCGGCGACCAGTTGGTACTGCCCTTTGTCCTGGCCGAGGGTGAATCCCATGCCCGTGTCGCCCGGATTACCCAACACCTGCTCACCAACGTCTGGCTGGCCCGGCAGTTCACATCCCGCCAGATCACGGTTACAGGTGAACTTGGCGAACCGGGTATGCTGGTCTGTGAACCACCGGAGGCAGGAGTTGGATAGCAAAAACCTCCGTGACCAGGCACTCAAAGGCATCGTCCAGGCGATCCCTATCGTGTTGGGCTACCTCCCGGTGGGCACAGCCTTTGGTGTGTTGGCCCAGAAGGCCGGGCTTTCTACCCTTAACGCCCTGCTTATGTCACTGCTGGTCTTTGCCGGTGCTGCCCAATTTATCGCCGTGGGCCTGTTCTCCAGCGGTATAGCACCCTACACAATTGTGTTGACCACCTTAATCGTCAACCTGCGCCACCTGGTTATGGCCTCCTCAATGGCCCCCTATCTCAAGCACTGGCGCAAGCCCGCCCTGGCTGCCTTTGCCTATGAACTCACCGACGAGACCTTCGCCATGCACTCTGCCCAGTTCGTCTCCGGGGTTCCGGGACAGGTTCAGGTCTTAGCTACCAATATCACATCCCAAGCCGCGTGGGTTGCCGGAACCTGGCTCGGCGCTGTGGCCGGGCAGTTTATCGGCGAGATCGAACCCTACGGCCTGGATTACGCCCTCCCGGCCCTCTTTATCGCCCTGTTAGTCCTCCAAATCCAGAACTACGTCCAGGTTATCGTCGCCGCCTTAACCGGCCTGTTATCGGTGGCTCTTATGCAATTAGGCGTTAACCAGTGGAACGTCTTGCTGGCAACCCTCTTAGGCGCAACTATAGGACTGGTGTTAGAGCAATGGACCAAAAGATCATCTTCTTGACGATATTGGGTATGGCAGTAGTAACCTACCTCCCCCGTTTGTTACCCACATGGCTGCTTACCTCCAAATCACTGCCGCCCCTGGTCACAGAGTGGCTTAAGTTTGTGCCGGTGGCAGTATTAGCCGCGATGCTGCTCCCCTCCCTAGTCATCCAGGATGAGCAGATCTACCTACAGCCGGATAACCTCTATCTCCTGGCCGCCATCCCCGTCGCTCTGGTGGCCTGGAAGGCCCGCAGCTTCTTCGGTGCCGTGGCCGCCGGGATGCTGCTCGTCGCCGGTTTGCGGTATCTTATGTAAGAGTGGGGACTGCCTCCGTTCCCACTCTTTTTGCTAGAACCCCGAAAATGCTTATAATCTAATGTAAGTATACCTGTTGTCACCAACATTAAACTTTACTCGAAAACAACTTAAGCTAAAGTAATAACCGAACTATTCAACCCTGACCTACAATGTGTAAAGGGGAATTGGAATGGAAAAAATCTTCGACTTTTCTGATTACATCGCCGACCACACTCGCGATTTCGTGGGGCGCGAGTGGGTCTTCGCTAAAATTGACGCCTGGCTGGCTGACCCTGACGCACCTCGCTATTTTATTATCACCGGGGAGCCGGGCATTGGCAAGACCGCAATTGCCGCGCGGTTGATGCAGGTCCATCACATAAATGCACATCATTTCTGTATTGCGCGCCAAGTGGATACGATAGATCCGTTGGATTTCGCTCGCACTATCTCACACCAACTAACAACAATCGATGCCTTCGCTATCAACCTGCTTGAGGAGCAGGGGATTCATATAGACGCGTGCCAGAATATACGCCAAAACTACGGGCAGGCCATCAATGTCCATATTGAACGCCTGATCGGATTAGCACAGCAGCAGGCTACGACAGCCTTCAATCGCATTGTTATCAATCCGTTGAAGTTGCTCTACGCTGATGGCTTTGACCGGCAACTGGTGATTTTAGTGGATGCCTTGGATGAAGCCACACAGTTGCGAGGTATGGAGAGCATCGTGGACTTACTGGCCAACGCGCGTGGCTTGCCGTCACAGGTGCGCTTCGTACTGACCTCAAGGCCGGAGAGTGAGGTGCTACGGCACTTCGACAACTTGAGCATTCCCCCCCTGTTGCTAGATACCGAACGCGAAAAGAACCAGCAGGATATGCTTGCTTATGCACGGCACCGGTTAGCAACATCTGAAAAGTTACGCGCGCGCCTATACCAACAAGAGATAAAGACTGAGGTTTTCGTCACACGAGCAGCAGAGGCCAGTGGGGGAAACTTTCTCTATCTGTTATGGTTACTACGTGGAATTGAGAATGGAACGCAACGATTAGATTCTCTGGACACGTTACCCCAAGGACTGGATGGTGTATACCGTGAGTTCCTGCGCACGCGGTCAATGGGTAAGGACTTAGACTGTTGGGAAGATGACTACAGCCCATTGCTAGGTGTGTTGGCTGCAGCTCAAGCCCCGTTAAGCACAGAGCAACTATTGCATTTCACCGGTCTTCCCAAGCAGCGTCTGCGACGTTTGCTGCGCAAAGTCGAACAATTCCTTGACCCGGTTAGTGCAGAGCGGGGACAATACCGTCTCTATCACCAATCCGTTATTGATTTCCTGGGCGACGAGAAACGTGCTGGCGAATTTTGGATTGACCTCAGCCGCTACAATGGACAAATCGCGGATTATTATCACACTCACTACAAGCAGAATTGGTCAAATTGCGGACATTATGGTCTGACCTATCTGGTAGCCCACCTCCTACAGGCCGGGGATTGGGAAGGGGTAGCGGAGGTATTGACCGATTTTGACTTCTTAGAGGCCCGCTGCCGGGTTACCAGCATCTATGAATTGGAAGACGACTACCGTATGGCTCTAGTAAACTGGAGTGGGAAGGCTGAGAACGAACACATATTACAAACCTTTGCGGAACGATTACGCTTGGAAAGTTACTATATCCAGCGCGTGCCGGAGTTACTCTTCCCCCATCTTTATAATCATTTGACCTGGTTAGATAGTTCGATTGAGTGTGACGCACCTTCTGGTCCGTTACATATCTTGTGTGAACAAGCTCGGGAATACTATATCTCAAAGGATAAGTTCGGGTGGTTGCGTATGGTTCAAGATCCAACGCCTATACCCCCTTTATGGTCATATTCCCTGGAAGGTCATATAGGTTCAGTAAATGTGGTTACGGTGACACCGGATGGACAGCAGGTGGTTAGTGGCGGGGAAGACAAGATTGTAAGGGTATGGGATTTAAGAGGGGGAAAGCTACTGCGTTCTTTAAGGTGTGAAGCTCGTGTAAATGCGGCAGTTGTGACACTAGATAAACAGATAGTGATTGGGACAGATAGCGGAACTGTGGAAGTGTGGGATTTACCGAATGAAAAACGGTTATATTCCCTGAAAGGAGAGCACATCGGGAATGTGTGGTCGGTGGACGTAACGCCTAATGGAGAACTGGCAGTAAGTGGCGCTGATGACAAAACAGTAAAGGTGTGGGATTTAAGAAAAGGACAACTGCTACATTCTTTAGTGGGGCACACAGGGAATGTTTGGACAGTGGCAATTACACCCAACGGACGGTACGTAGTCAGTGGGGCAAAGGATAAAACTCTCAAGATATGGGATTTGTCGAATGGAGAGTTAATGCGCACTCTGAATGAACATAAAGAGGATGTGAGGACCGTGGCAGTGACTCCAGATGGACAATACATAGTCAGTGGGTCATACGACAATACCCTTAAGATATGGAATTTGTCGAGTGAGCAATCAGAGTGTTTCCTAGATAGGCATACAGATGCAGTATGGTCCGTGAAAGTTACACGGAACGGTCAGCAAGTGGTGAGTGGTGCAGATGATGGGACAATCAAAGTATGGAGTCTGGGAAACCGAGAACTAGAAGGTTCCTGGAAAACGGAGGTTGATTGGATACGATCTGTAGCGGTGACCCCAAATGGACAACAGGCTGTAAGTGCGGGAACTTATAAGCCAGGGCAAAAGGGAATCAATAGTGAAACCACTATACAAGTGTGGGATTTGGAGAACAAAGCGCTACAGTACTCTTTGGAAGGTCATACAGGACGTGTGCTGGCAGTGGCAACTACGCCAGATAGTCAGAAGATGGTAAGTAGTGCGGATGATCAAACTGTAAAGGTATGGGATTTGGAGAACGGACGAATGTTGCGTTCCCTGAAAGGACATAAAGGTCGTGTGTGGGCAGTAGCAATAACCTCAGATGGACAAAAAGTAGTAGGTGGGGGAGACGACGAGACTGTGAGGGTATGGAATTTGGAGAACGAACAAATACATCCCTTGATAGGACATAGAGGGCGTGTGCGGACGGTAACTGTGACCCCGGATGGACAAAAAGTAGTAAGTGGGGGAGACGACGGGATTGTGAGGGTATGGGATTTGAAGAACGGACAAATGCATCCCCTGATAGGACATAGAGGGTGTGTGTGGGCTGTGGCAATAACCTCAGATGGACAAAAGGTAGTAAGTGGGGGAGACGACGAGACTGTGAGGGTATGGAATTTGAAGAACGGACAAATGCTTCCTCTAAAAGGACATAGAGGGCGTGTGTGGACAGTAGCTGTGACCTCGGATGGACAAAAGGTAGTAAGTGGCGCAGAGGATGGGATTATCAAAGTGTGGAACTTGAGGAGTGGTAAATTGTGGCCTTCTTTCAAAGGACACATGAGAAGAGTACGGTCGGTAGCAGTGACACCGGATGAGAAGATGATAGTAAGTGGTTCAGATGATCAAATGGTAAAGGTATGGAACTTGGATAATGGAAAGTTGCTGTATTCCCTGGTAGGACATACGGATAGTGTATCAGCAGTAGCTATAAGGCGTCAGCAAGTGGTGAGTGGGGCATTTGATCGGACCATTAAGGTATGGGATTTGAAAAATCAACGACAGTTGAGATCTCTAGAAGGCCATATAAGAAGAGCAACATTGTCCGTGGCTGTGACGCCAGATGGGAAACAGGTGGTGAGTGGGGCCAACGATAACATGATAAAAGTGTGGGATACGGAGAGCGGGCTGCTGTTGCACACCCTGGAAGGTCACACGGGGACAGTATTGTCTTTAGCTGTAACACCGGATGGAAGACACGTGGTGAGCGGGTCTGACGATAATACAGTGAAGGTATGGGAATTAGGAAGTGAGCGGACACCACGCACCCTGAAAGGCCACACAGGAAGCGTGTGGTCTGTGGCCGTGACACCAGATGGGGCACACGTGGTGAGCGGGTCTGACGATAACACAGTGAAAGTGTGGAATATGGGAAGTGAGCGGACACCACGCACCCTGGAAGGCCACACAGGGAGCGTGTGGTCTGTAGCCGTAACACCAGATGGGGCACACGTGGTGAGTGGATCAAAGGATAATACAGTGAAGGTATGGGAGTTAGGAAGTGAGCGGGCACCACGCACCCTGGAAGGCCACATTGGATGGGTAAGGACCGTGGCTGTAACTTTAGACGGAGCGTACATCGTAAGTGGAGATTCTAAAAATATACTCAAAATTTGGGATGTGAAGAGTGGTGATCTGATTCACTCCTTTGAAGAACACACCGGTAGTGTGAATACCGTGGCAGTGACACCAGATGGGAAATATATGGTCAGCGGATCTGACGATAATCAGCTTAGAGTATGGAATCTAACATCAGGTGATTCTAGTGTGCTATTTGGGAACGATTCTTCGATTCGAAGTTTAGCACTTTCCCAGGACGGACGGTGGGTGGTATGTGGAGATGAGTTAGGACGGGTATGGATTTTTGAGTGGATGGTGCGAGGAAAGTAGACAAAAGACAACAAGAAAACGAGTGGATTAGGAGGAATGATAATGAGTAAAACACAGTGGGCAGTGTTGATATATATCGCAGCGCATAACAATTTGGAGCGGTTAGGGCAACGTAGTTTAAAGCAGATTTTGGATGTAGGTAGTAAGGCGCAGGTTAAGCTGGCTGTGCTATATGACCGGCCCGACAGCGCGACGCGCTATCTTGTAGGCGAGCCTGGTACTGCTGTAGTTAAGGAGCAATTGAGTGATTTCGACTCCGGCGATCCAGATGCACTGCTGGAAACTATCCATTGGGCCTTTGAACAGAACCCGGCAGAACACTATGCATTAATGCTATGGAGCCACGGCAGCGGTTGGCAGCCAGAAGACCGGAAGCCAGTACGCGGCACAGCCCCACTTACATTGTCAGGATGGGCAGCAGAAGAACTTGCCCAGATTGCACGTGAGGTACGTAGGGATAATGCAGTCTCTACCCAAGAAGCGGAACGTTCAGCACAGGCCGGAAGTATGGCGCTTTTCCGCACTACGCTGGCACAAATATTGAGACAGGATAATCCTACAGAACGCGCTATTTGCTTTGACGATGGCTCCGGTCACTCACTGGACACACTAGAATTAGGGCGTGTGGTGCGTGAAACTCAAGATATTATTGGGCAACCGCTGGATCTGCTAGGCATGGATGCCTGTGTGATGGCAACGTTGGAAGTAGCCTATCAGGTACGGCAGCACGTGCGCACGCTGGTGGCATCGGAAGAGTTAGTGCCAGGCTACAGTTGGCCCTATGATACCATTTTGGGTGCACTGCAAGACGCACCGAAGATGTCAGCACAGGATCTTTCGGCATTGATTGTGCAGCATTACGTGGACTATTACACTGCCCATCCCCCGGTGCTTAACCGTGGTGATGTGACTAAAATTGCACTGAATCTGGCGCAGATTGAGTCGCTGACCCAGGCTGTGGATGCATTGGCCGGCGCATTGTTAGTAGATATGGATACTCAAGCTGATGTTTTGTGGTCTGCCCAGCGCGCAACGCAAACCAGGGAAACCCTGAACGGACGGCGCAGGAGTAACAAGTTTAACTATCACCTTTGGGACATAGGTACGGTAGCAGCATATTTGGCGGAGCATAGTGAGAATTCTGCGGTTCAAACTGCTGCGCAGATTGTCATCAATGCCTTGCAGCCCCGTGGCACGGTCATCGCCGGGGGGCATCACGGGGATTGGCTTGACGGTATTGGTGGGGTTTCTATTTACGCTCCCCCACCCGGCAGGCAACGTATCTCACCCTATTATGCCGAAGTCGCACTGGCACGGGATACTCGTTGGGGAGAGATGTTGCAGGCGTATCACGCTCAACTAGCTTGAGCATTGCCGCATCACGACAGGGAGGAATAACTATGGACTACCGCGATATCGTGATTGAAGCATTTGAGGCCGAAGTCACCCGTACACCAGATAAACGGCGGGCAGGGCACTTCAAAGTGCGGGTGCTGCACTCACCCGCCGGGGAAATGTTGCCCGAACAAGCCGTAGCGGTGACATATGATGAGAAACAATTACAGGCCACCTTGGGCCAGCTTGAAAGGCGTGAACTGCAACGTGCAAACCTAATCGCCCTGGGCCGTACGCTGGCGATGCTCCTATTACCCCCTAAAAAAACGGGAGACTCGACCGGCGTGCGTGAGTTGTTGGCCACGAGTTTGGCGCAGATTGATCCAGATACCGGGTTGCGCGTACGATTATGTCTTCCCCCCACGTTAGCGGTGCTCCCGTGGGAGTATATGTACGTGGACCGTGCTGGGGGCGGTGAAGGAATGGATGGCTTCTTGGTATTGGATCCGCGCGTCGCGTTGGTACGGCACGAAACGCTGCCATCTCCGGCACCTTTGCCCACTATCACCGGTGACATTAAGGTTATTGTTGCCTTGGCATCAGCAATGGGCTTGCCCGAACTTGATTTAGAAAAAGAACGCACCGACTTGGCATTAGTGTTTAAGGAACAAGCCGGAATTCAGTCTGTCTACCTGGACGACGCTACCTTAGATGAAGTGCAAGCAGCAATTCCAGGAGCCGGGATTTTTCACTTCGCCGGGCACGGAGTTTTTACACGCCAAATGGGCGACTTACCCGGTACCTATACTGGCACCGGCGCGCTCGCGCTGGATGATGGGCACGTGAACGCCGAACAACTAGGCATTAACCTGCAAGGTAATGGTGTGCGTTTAGCTGTGTTGGGAGGATGTAAAACCGGACGACGGGATAGTATAAGTGTTTGGAGTGGTATTGCACCGGCTCTGGTAAAAGCCGATATTCCGGCAGTGGTCGCTAACCAGTACACTATCTTGGATAAGTGTGCCATCGCGTTCAGCCGGCAATTTTACCGTGCCTTAGTTGGTGGCTTGTCCATTGAGCGCGCAGTGACGGCGGGACGCATTGCAGCCTACAATATTGATCCTGACGGGCGTGATTGGGGTGTTCCGGTGCTTTATTTGCGTGCAGAACACGGGCGACTTTTTGCCGGGGCCACTGATGAAACGGTACGACAACAGGCTAGAGAAGTTGCCGAGGTTGATGTAAACGTGCGCGTGAGGGAAGTCGCTGCCGGGGGTAAAGTGTTGGGCGTCGAAGTGCGCGATATGTTAGCGGGGAAATTGGCTATCGCAATCGAGGTCGCGGACACGGTGTATGGTGAGGTTGTTGGCGCAAGTTTCGACCATTTAGGGGGCGGAGAGACGCATGTTCGCACCGATGTGGATACAGTAGGGAAGAATGGCAGTGTAACTGGGGTTAAGTTGGATCAGTTGGGATAGGCGGAAAATGGAGCACACCAGCTAAAAATGTTCAGTATGTTATGGGAGAAAGAGAAAATGAAACGAGTTGGACTTGTCATACTAGACTTCATTTTGGCAACGATAGCAGCGTTGTTAGGAAACATTGTGGCTTCTTATTATCAAGAGCGCTTTGATCTTACTGATCCCACTCGTTTCTTTTTTGTGGCGGTTCTTTTTGTTCTCTGTCTTGTTGCGTCACTTGTTGTTACGCTAAAGCAGCATCGTGCTGAAGCAAGTTCTGAGCAAAGTAAAGTGGAACAAAAAGACATACAAGTGTCCCAGCGCGGAAAACACATAAAGCCAGGGGGAAAAGTTGAGGGCGTGGTAGCAGATGAACTACTACCCTCGACCACGGTGGGTGTTGAGCAGGAATTTGGGAAAGTGTCAGGTGAAATGACAGGGGTACGGGTTGGGCGGATGGGTGATAACTCGCCAAAGGGACAAGAAAAAGGATAAACGGTTGGTAGCGTACAATTTGACAGAGTGTATCGCAATAGGAGGAAATATATGGAAAAGAGCAAAATTTCCGTGAAACAGAAAATTGGTGAAACAAAAGGGAACTCTCAAGTTAAAGGGGTGGAACTCAACGTTTATTCCTATTTTAAGGCAACACCGGCTGCCCTGCGTCGTTCATTCGATGCATTGATGAAGGATAAGTTACAAGGCTTTGTCGGCAGACAATTTGTGTTTGATGCACTGGATGACTTTCTGCATAGCCACGATTCTGGCTATTTCATTCTCCGTGGTGTGCCGGGCATTGGCAAATCGGCGTTTATGGCAAAACTTGTCAATGAACGGGGTTACATCCATCATTTCAACGTTGTTTCCCAAAATATTCGCGGCACACGTACTTTTTTGGAAAACGTCATTGCTCAACTGATTGCATGCTACGACCTGCCTTATGAAGAACTTCCTCCAAGAGCCTTAGATGACAGCGGTTTCTTGATGCAGTGTTTAAATGAAGCGGCTGCAACATATAAAAGCTCTGAAGAACGCATCGTCATCGCCATTGACGCTTTAGATGAGGCTGACCGCTTAGGGCTAGCGGCGGCAGTAAATATGCTATACTTACCTGCTACTCTTCCCAAGGGTGTGTACATTATCGTAACTACGCGCCCGCTTGATGATATGCGCTTGCAGACAATGCAACAGCAGATTCTCGATCTCGAGGCTGATTCAGAAGGTAACTTGCAGGACATCACCACTTATATTGAAACGTATATACAGCGGGAGGGTATGCAGAAACGACTTGCAGTGTGGGGTGTCAGCGGAGCACAGTTTGTCGCTGGGTTGCGCAAGAAAAGCCAGGGCAACTTTATGTACCTCTATTGCGTGCTTCCCGCGATAGAGCATGGAGAGTTTGTTAACGGTACATTGGATGAACTGCCGGATGGCTTGATGGCCTACTACCAACGTCATTGGCGGCAGATGCGTGAGGGAAATAAGACGGAATTCGATACTGTCTATGAACCGATTGTCTGTATTTTAGGTGTGGCGCAGGAGCCAGTTACAGTTCAGCAAATCTCGAACTGGACGAAGTTGAATCAGGGGCAAGTGAAGGAAAATATTCGGCGCTGGCGAGAATTCTTGGAAGAGGAACAAACTAAAAGTGAACGAAAGTACCGTATCTATCACGCCAGTTTCCAGGATTTTTTGAGAGAGCAGGTAGATTTAGTGCGGTATGACGATATGATCGCAGATTATTATTTGGAGTTAGCAGGATTTTCAGAATGAGTCATCGCTATATTGCTTGCGATGAATACGGCTTTCGACATTTACCTCGTCATTTGGCACGCAGTGGTCGGGTATCAATACTGAGGCAAATGCTACTTGAATTCGACTGGTTGCAAAGCAAATTAGAAGTTGTGGATATCAATGGCCTACTAATGGATTATGCATTAGTATCGAGTGATGCAAGTCTGGGGTGTTTACAAGCAGCATTGCGCTTATCAAGCCATATACTGGTAGAAGACAAAACTCAATTACCAGGACAATTGGTGGGACGATTGATGACACAGACAGAGAATGAGATACTAACTTTGTTAGCACAAGCCAGACAATGGTGTGGTTATCCCTGGTTGGAACCTTTAACACCTACATTGACTTCCCCAAATGGCTTACGAGTACGCACACTCAGTGGTCATAATGATTGGATCAATACTGTTGCTTTGACTCCAGATGGCACCCGTATTGTATCTGGTTCAAACGACGGTATCGTGAAGGTGTGGGAGTTGGAAAGTGGAGTAGAATTACTTACTTTCCGTGCGGGACGATATGGTATCAATACAGTAGTAGTCACATCTGACGGAAAACATATCCTCTCCAATTCAGATGACAATACCTTTACAGTTTGGGACCTTCGTGATGGACGGAAATTACGCACTTTCTCTGGACACACAGGTACTGTTTTAGCATTAGCGATAACGCAAGATGGTAAGTGGGTGGTTTCTGCTTCACTCGATCATACACTCAAGGTATGGGACTATGCTACCAGCAAAAAGCGGCTAACGTTCTCAGGGCACAATGAATCGGTAAGGGCTATTGCTATAACGCCTGATGGTACACGAGCCGTTTCGGCTTCATGGGATAAAACTGTTAAGGTATGGGATCTGGATAGTGGGAATGAACTCTTCACACTCTCAGGGCATAGTAGTTTGGTGCGAGCAGTCGCCATAATGCCAGATGGCATACATGCTGTCTCAGCATCTGACGATCATACACTCAGGCTTTGGGATATTATCCAGGGACGGGAAGTACGCACACTTTCTAGCGGCAAGGTTGCATTGTTGTCAGTTGTGGTGATGCTAGATGGTAGACGTGTGGCTGTTGCAACAGCCACAGGTGAAGTGGAAATATGGAACGTAGCACAGGGAGAAAAAGAATTAACATTGAATGCCCATTACTTACCAATTTACGCACTCGCGTTGACTCCGGATGGCTCCCACATTATCTCTGCCTCGATAGATCAAACGCTTCGGATATGGCAGTTGGATATTAATAATGAACTGGATAACTCAACTAGCCATGCGGAATGGGTTACCAACTCTAGCTACCTGACAGTTTTAAAAAAGGAGCGGTTGACTGACATGTACAATCCTGGTATGGTTAAGTTAGAAAAAACACCCATTAAG
>JAFGKB010000068.1 GCA_016928755.1 Anaerolineae bacterium
AGTCCCCGAACTTCTATCTGAAAATCAGGCGGTTACAGTTCTTGTGATTGATGATGATGCTCCAACCCGTGAGGTCATCAGCCGTTATTTGAGAAGGGATGGTTTCATGGTAGCAACTGCCGAGAACGGAGTTACCGGCCTACAAGTTGCCCGGACTGTGAAACCCGATGTCATTACTTTGGATATAAAGATGCCGGATATTGATGGTTGGACCGTCTTAGAAGAACTAAAAGCCGATGAGGAATTAAGGCAAATACCGGTTATTTTGATTTCTATTATTGACGAGAGAAGTCGCGGATTTGCATTAGGGGCATCTGAATACTTAGTAAAGCCTGTGGACAGAGATATCCTGTTGGAAACGGTGAATAAGTATCGCAAAGCTGAGTGCTGTGGTCATATTCTGATTGTGGAGGATGACCTGCCAACTCGCGAGATGATGAAACGCGCCTTAAGCAGGGCTGGATGGACTGTGGCCGAAGCCGAGAACGGGCACGTTGCTTTAGTCCAGGTAAAACAGAATTTACCGGATTTGATTCTCCTGGATTTGATGATGCCGGAGATGGATGGCTTTACTTTTATGGCCGAATTACATAAACATAGCGAATGGTTGCAGATTCCTATTATTGTCGTGACGGCGAAAGACCTTACGGCTGCAGAGCAGCAGCGTTTGGAAGGGAATGTTGAGCGGGTTATAGAAAAAGGTGCTTTTTCACGTGAAGCCTTGCTCAACGAAATACAAAAGCTGGTTCAGTTACACATAATAAAGAGTTGATATAACGTGGGTAATAAACCGTTTCGCCAGATATATAAACCCCAACAGCGGTTATCCTGGTTTAGATTTGCCGGGATACAACTGCTAATCACCCTTGCCGCTATTAGCGTGCTCTTATTTTGGAATGAGCGTGCTGTGTCAATTACCGAGTGGCTGTGGTATGGGTTGGTAAACCTAGTGATATTTGCCGGTTATATGCGGTTTCAGGATCGACCAACGCTAAAAATTACAGCCAACAAAATCTTGGCAATGAGTATCGGTGCTATCCTTTACGCGGTATTATCTTGGACCACCAACGTAATCCGGTTGCCTTCTATAAGTTTTGTCTCCCTACGACTGAGTGTTGTCACACCTATATTCTTAGGATTAGCTTATGGGCCAATGGTAGGGTTCTTTACCGGTGCTATGGGCAATATTCTTGGGGATGCCATAGCCGGCTGGGGTGTCTATCCTATTTGGGATATGGCTAATGGGCTGATGGGACTGGTTCCTGGCCTTATCTGGTTATTCCCAGAGTATCAGAAAGCCAATAGAAAATTATATTTCATTACTAGTGGTGCTTTAATCATTATCATAAGTACCGCGCTTTTTTTCCCGAAAATTGATAATGTCTGGGGTGGGCCTACACCTTTAGCCTGGACACCAATCCTGGGCAGTATTCTATTAATTAATGTCCTGGTATACCATCTTGCCGGGAATAAATGGCCCCGTGTAACAGCAGCTATTTTATGGGGAACCCTGGGCGTGATTAGCGGCATTAGTTTTGCTGCTATTGCCGATAGCTTGGGCGGAGAACGCTCAGTATGGATTGTCTTCGCCGGGGAGTACTTGCCGGCTATAGGGCCGAATCTGATCTTTGCCGCTGTTCTAACGCCGTTTCTCTACGCAGCCTGGCAGCAGTTTAATACTATTTCCAATCAAATCCGCTATGGCTTGACCGTGTTTGTTGTCACCAGTCTACTTATTACCTCACGAATTATTATCCACATAGCATCCGAATCAAATCTTAATCAGATCAAGATTCTGCAATCAGAACGCGCGCAAACGGCAGCTTACCAAATTAGCAACGAAATTAATAATATGAGCGGTTTTCTTGAAGAACTGGCCGCACTTGATAACTTGATGCAACAGCCACCAGAAACCCAGGAATGGCTGTTGTCCTGGCCCATCGAACAGGAACAAGGTTACGAACGGTTAATATTGCTTGATAATCAAGGACAAGTTCGCGCTAAAGCGGGTGCGGATACACAGCAAACGCTACTCCAGCCTAAAAATGAGCTTTTCTTTATGGCGCAAACTGAAGGTGAACGTTGTTTCAGCCCATTGATTGTAGATACTGTTACCCGGGAACCCTCTCTCTCGATTGCTATCCCGATCTTGAATGAACAAGAGACAGTTGAAGGTATCCTTATGGCCGACGTCAGCCTTAAGCAATTATGGAAATTGATTACTGAGATTCAAGTTGGGGAAGATGGTTATGCCTATCTTTTGGATGAGCACCACGTTATTATTGCTGCTAACAGCACATTACCAGAAGATATGCTGTATAAGGATTTATCGGACTATGACTATGTGGCTGAAATCACCGAGACACCTGATACCGCCCATGTATATACGGGCTTGCAAGGCAATGAAGTTATAGGGACTGCGGCCTTTATCCCTTGTATGGGTTGGTATGTAGTTCTTGAATACCCAGCCAGTGTTGCCGAGGCTCCGATCCAAAATCTGTTGCTATTCATGGGTGTGGCAGTCAGTCTCGTGACAATCATAGCTGTGGGACTAGGGGTACTAATCACCCAGAAGATACTTAATCCATTGAGCCGGCTTTCCACAGCCGCCGAGCAGATTAGTGCCGGGGAACTGGATACACGGGTTGAACTGCACACCAATAATGAGTTTGATACCCTGGCAAGTACCTTCAATGAGATGACGGCTCGCCTGAACGAACTCTTGGCGACCGTGGAAAGTGAAAGTAATTTCGTAACTACCATCTTGAATACTGCGGATGCACTGGTTACCGTGACCGACATGGAAGGCCACTTAATCCGTTTTAACCGGGCCAGTGAACAACTCACCGGTTATACCTTTGAAGAAGTTCAGGGGAAGAGTTTCTTTGACTTATTTGTATTGCCGGAAGAAGAGGTAGATGTAGACGATGTGTTCACCAAGCTAAAAGAAACCCAGACGGCGAACCGCTTTGAGAATTATTGGCAGACTAAGAGTGGTGAGAAGCGTTTAATAGCTTGGTCTAATGCAATGATGGGTGATAGTGAGGAAGCGCCAAAGTATATGGTCAGTATCGGCGTAGATATCACAGAACAACGCAAAGCCGAGGAGTTACAGCGGGAGAAAGAAGCCGCAGAAGCGGCTAATCAGGCCAAGAGTGTATTTCTGGCTAACATGAGCCATGAGTTACGGACCCCGCTGAATGCCATCATTGGCTATAGCGAGATGTTGCAAGAAGATGCTGAGGATATGGGAGAAGATCTGTTTAGCTCCGATTTGGAGAAGATTCACATAGCCGCTAACCATTTGCTCACAGTGATTAACGATATACTCGATCTCTCTAAAATTGAAGCCGGGAAGATGGAACTCTATCTTGAAACTTCCCCCATTACGCCCTTAGTTCATGATATTGTCACGACCGTCCAGCCGTTAGTAAAGAAGAATCATAATATCCTTGAAGTGAATTACCCGGAGGAAGCCGGGGAAATCCATACCGATGTTGTTAAATTACGGCAGATACTTTTTAATTTACTCAGTAATGCCGCGAAGTTCACGGAAAACGGTAAAATTGTGTTGACTGTCACAAAAGAGACCCATAATGGACAAGAAAGGGTTAAATTCGAGGTAAAGGATACCGGGATTGGCATACCGGAGGAAAAGCAAGCACACATTTTTGATGCTTTTACCCAGGCTGATAATTCTACAACACGGCAATATGGCGGTACGGGCTTAGGGTTAGCCATCAGCCAACGTTATTGCAAAATGATGGGTGGCGAACTGATATTGAAAAGTGCACCGGGCATGGGGAGTACATTTACCGTATATCTGCCACTAATTTCAGGCGAGACATTTGAGGTTTAAGTTTATGGAAGATATTCCACTTTATCAAAAAATAGCAGAGAGTATCAAGCACCAGATTTTACGAGGTGAACTCAAGCCCGGTGACCGGTTGCCACCGGTAAGGGAACTGGCGAAGACGTGGCGCTGCACGGCTGGTACTGCTCAACGGGCCTATGCAACATTGTCACGACAAGGGCTATTAGATAGCCGTCCTGGTCGCGGCACAGAAGTAGCCGGAACACCATCACAAGAGGATACTATATTACGTCGGGCAACGCTTCTTAACCGGGTTGAAGGCTTCCTCTTGGAGGCTATGCGCTCCGGTTACACTTTGCGTGAAGTTGAGCTGGCCCTGGGTCTAGCCTTGGACCGCTGGCGAGCGTTGGTAACCGAATCCATGATACCTGACGAGGAAGGGGTTATACGCTTCGTGGGTAGCCATGACCCGGCTATTACGTTGTTAGCCGAACAATTGCCGGTTGCCGAAAACTTCAAACTACAACTACGCTTCAGTGGTAGCCTGGGGGGACTGATTGCTTTGGCTCAGGGGACTGCGGATATTGCCGGTAGCCATCTTTGGGATGCCGAGACCGATACCTATAATGTGCCCTTTGTGCGCCGCCTGCTCCCTGGACAACGGGTCGCATTGGTAACATTAGCACACCGGAATCTAGGCATTATCGTTCCACGGGGGAATCCCGCCGGTGTAACTGGACTGGAAGACTTGCGGAATAAAGGACTGACCTTTGTGAACCGCCAGCAAGGAACCGGCACCCGGGTGTGGTTAGAGGCCCAATTTACACGGCTGGAGTTAAGCCTTGAGGTCATCAATCTTTACCCCCAAGAGGCCAAAACCCATACAGAAGTAGCCAAGCTAATCCTTGAGGGTAAAGCGGATGTGGGTTTGGGTATCCAGGCGGCCGCCCAAGCATTTGGATTAGACTTTGTTCCTTTGACAACCGAGCGTTACGATTTTATTATCCCTGAGATTGTATGGGAAAGACCTCTTATCCAGAAATTAGTCACGAAGTTAAATATGGAACCGATCCGGGAATTACTCCACGGACTTAGTGGTTATATTACTGACGAGATGGGAACGGTCCATTGGGTTGAGGCCTAGGTCTCAATCACGTGTGAAAAGTGCCACACATTCAATATGGTAGGTCTGGGGGAAAAGGTCTACCGGTTGAATCCACTCCAGCCGGTACCCATCTCTCACTAGCCGGCGAGCATCACGGGCTAAAGTGGCCGGGTCACATGAGACATAGGTAATGCGGGTGGGTTTCTTGGCAACGATGGCATCTAAAGCCTCTCGTTCAAGCCCGGAACGGGGAGGATCTACAACGATCCCGTGGATGTTCTTATCCAATGTAGGTAGAATATCCTTCACCATGCCTTCAAGAATTTCCACATTATTGGCCTCTGCGAGGTTATGCCGGGCATCAGCTACGGCGTCATGGTTTAATTCAATCCCGGTCACGGTTCCGGCATACTCGCTGAGAAAAGCGGTAAAGAGTCCTACTCCGCAGTAGGCATCTACAATATGTTCATAGCCTTCTAAATCCAGGGACTCCATCACGAGATCAACTAACCGCGCCGCTTGGGGAGTGTTAACCTGGTAGAAGCTGGTCGGGGAAATGCGGAATACCTTCCCATTAATGACCTCATGTATATAATCCAGACCAATAAGGGGCGTAGAAAGCCCATCATGGCAGACTTGTACAATAGAGAGAGGGAAATCGACTTCTAAAGATGGGGGTTCCTCATCCACAGTCTGTAAAACCACCATCAGATCACCGGTCTCAGTGCCGGCACGTAATTCCATCCAGGCTAACTCTGGCAATGCCATATCCAAGGCCTCAAATAACTGGCTTACCGAAGGCTCTATAATCATACATTCATCTATAGCATAAACTTGATTGGTCTGAGCCGACATAAAGCCGGGACGCCCTTCAGCATCAATATGAAAACGTACATGGTTACGGTATCCCCATCCGTAGTCATCTGGTATCGTTTCCAAGACTGGCGGTTCCTCAAACTTACCGATACGCCGGAATTGATCTAGAACCACCAGGGCTTTCATACGCGCTTCAACGGAATACTCGATATGTTGCCATTGGCAACCGCCACAACGTCCCGTACCAAAGTGTGGGCATGGCGGGGCGATCCGTGCCGGTGAGGGGTCCAAAATCTCTACGATACGTGCACGTGCATAACGTCCCCGGTCTTCAACTAATTCTACCGTAAGGCGCTCACCGGGGATTGCATACGGGACAAAGATTGCCCGTCCTCCATAATGCCCAATCGCATCACCCCCGTGAGCCATAACACCAACTGAAAGTTCAAACTGCTCGCCCATCATTATACCTTGCCCTTCTCATTCTTAGAATAATCAAACCTATACTTTATTATACCAGCTTATCTGATTCGGATTCTTAAAATTCTGTCTATCATCGGAGATGACAAGTTGCCAACTTATCTTACAGTCAATACTATCAGTGGCGGAATGTTGACAGCCTCCCAGAGTGTGCCACAATAAAGTTATATTTTTCTTGCACGCTAAGAGAAAATTTACCTGTGAAAGGATTTAAATATGAGACAAGACCTGGATCGTTTAATGAAAGCCCGTAACCTAGATGGTATTTTGGTGAGCGGGCAAATCCACGGCAACCCCGCGATGTACTATATGGCCAATGGCGCCGGGTTGACCCAAGCTACAATTGTCAAGAAGATCGGTGAATCACCGGTATTGATCGCAGCGCCGATGGAACGCGAAGAGGCCAAGGCCGCCGGATTACCTATAGAACTTACAACTCGCTATAATTTTATGGGACTGTTGAAAAAGCATAAGGGCGATATGTTGGCGGCCAAGGTGGAATATACTCAGAAAATCCTGGAAGCTCATCATATCAAAGGCCGGGTGGGTTTCTATGGCATGATGGAGCAAGGTAGCGCGTACGCTTTCTTAAAAGCTTTCCACGAAGCCAGCCCAGATATTGAAGTTGTGGGAGAGTATGATAATGATTTGCTAAGTGAAGCGCGTACCACCAAGGATAAGGCAGAGGCAGAACGGATCCGCCAGATGGGTCAACGTACCATTGCCGTCGTTAAAGACAC
>JAFGKB010000309.1 GCA_016928755.1 Anaerolineae bacterium
GGACGCAGCACACCATTCTCATATATGGCTTTAATCACCTCTGTCATACTACCTACTCCTTAGGCACATCTCTACATAATCCAACGTAACTCTATTATAACATACGAGAAGATGTGCGGTGTAAAGACTACAAAAGTATCCGGTACAACCGTTCAGCAATAACCAACACAGCATCAGGGCAGGCCAGAGCAGAGGCATTAGCAACCACCTGCTTTAGCCTATCATTCTCCGGGTCTAGCCATGCCCGGACAACATCTACAATTTCGCCCGGCTCCTGCGCATAAGCCCCCGCCTGGTGTGCTTGAACATACTTTACATTACCCTCTTCCTGTCCAGGAATAAAGCTAAAGAGGATAACCGGCAATCCCGCGATAAAGGCCTCGGCTATCGTGCCGGGACCAGCTTTAGTCACCAACAAATCACTGGCACTCATCAATTCCGGCATATTGTTAACAAAGCCATAAATATGTACAGGTATCCCCCAATCTACAGCCTCAAGTTGTGCCTTAAGACCCACATTGCGCCCGGTAACCACGGCTAATTGCACACTGTGCACCCCAGAGGCGATAGCCTGAGCCGTCTCATACAGCGGGCCGACACCATCACCGCCCCCAACCAGTAAAACACAGGGAAGTGCAGCATCCCAGCCCAACTTTCGCCGTATCGCGGAGCGGTTCCCCAGACCACGGGTAAAAGCTATGTTCACCGGCTGTCCTACAACTTCAACACGGTCCGGCGGCATACCGTAACCTAAAACACGCTCGCGTGCTGCGGTAGTAGGAACCATACAATAATCTACATCAGGACAACACCAAGCAGGATGCACGGTGACCATATCGGTGATAACGGTTACGAACGGGATATACGGCCCGGCAGATTGGCGTAAAACCCGTAGCGGCAGATGATTGACAAAACTATGTACAGCCACCACCAAATCAGGCTTCTCGGTGGCAAATATCCGGTTCAGCGTCCCCCTGAAGAATGGCGTGAGTAGCCGGGCAGCAATTTGAGGTACCCAGGGACGGTTATCCGTCACCCACAGGGCTTTCCACAACCACAAGCCATCTGTAGTTAACCAGCGGTAAATATCATCCATTCGATTAACCAATGGACACCAATGCTCCTTGGAAACATCTACAATGGATGTGACAATTTCATCCCCATAGAGACTCTCCAAACCACTGATGATGGCCTTAGCCGAAGCACGATGCCCACCGCCGCCCTCAATCATCAAAATCAGTACCTTTTTCAATCTATGCCCTCCCACCCCGCACAACATCTTTGTACCAGGCAGCGGTACGGCTAATAGCCTCATTGACATCTACACGAGGCGCATAACCTAGCACCCGATGGGCCTTTTCGATGCTAAAATGGAAGTCCTTGCTCAAATGGGTGATAAGGTAACGTGTAATAGGCGGACGGGACTGAATACGGAAAAGCCGGTACACAAACTCCAAGCCAGTGGCCAGGGCATAGGCCAAACTCACGGGTACGCAAATCCAGGGTTTGGGAAGGTCAAGTGCCGCCGTCAACTTCTCAAAATACTCACGCCACGTCAGTTTAAGGCCATCGGTAATAACAAAAACTTCCCCTAAAGCATCCTTCTTTATGCCGGCCAGAATTAGGCCATCCACCAGGTTCTCCACATATGTAAAAGCACCTAGCTTACGCCCATCCCCCACATAAGCCATATGACCAGACTCCAACATAGGGGCCAGAGGAAGTAAACTAACCCGGTCACCGGGCCCGTAAATATCCCCAGGACGCACAATCACCACCGGCATCCGGCCCTGCCGGTGGTAACTTAAAACCAAGGACTCGGCCTCGCGCTTAGTCTGGCAGTAATAAAAAGGGGTAGGGAGTTGCGGAGAATCCTCGTCCATATCCTGTGCCCCGGTAAAGTTATGGACTGCTACTGAGCTAATATAGACAAAGCGCTGTACGTGGTTCTTGACCGCCGCATCCAGCACATTTTGGGTACCCGCCACATTCACACTGCGGAAGTAAGTTAACGGTCCCCAATCGGTAACCGCAGCCGCCACGTGATAGACAATATCTACATCTTGGGTAGCACCTAATAGGGAAGCATGATCTTCCAAAGAACCAACAACCCTTTGAACCGGAAGCCCCTCCAAAAGAGAGAGGTCACTGGTTTTCCGCACCAAGCCCCGGACAGAATCACCACGCTCCACCAACTTACGGCAGAGCATAGCACCGACACAACCATTAGCCCCGGTAACTAAAACACGCATTAGATAATTTACCTTGTTTACCGGTTAAGTAAAAGCTGGCATAGATTTGTTCTGGCTCTTCAACAACCCGTGTGCCCTATACCATTGAAAAGTATCATCCACCGACTCGGCAAAAGGTCGCACACGGAGACCCAACTCACGTTTGGCCTTACTGCTATCATAATACATAAACTTTCCACTGAGCAGCACCCGTGCCTCTTCAACAGGGAACTTCATTCCCAGTTTACGCAGAAAAGCAACACTCTCGGATAGAGGTGGCAATACCCAACGCGGGACATGAATACACTTTACCCCTACCCCTAATACCTTACCAATAATCTTAACATATTCCGTGTGGGTCATATTATGCCCACCCAGGAGGTACCTTGCGCCAGGGTGGCCGTACTCAGCCGCCGCGATTTGTGCTAAAGCCACATCACGAACATCAATGAAATTGGACCCACCCTCTGGGAAGGGAAATATTTCGCCTGACAAAGCACGAGTAATCAATTGACCGACGATGAATTTGGTATCCCCCTTCCCTATAATGGCAGTGGGCAGAACACTAACGGCATGCATTCCGCGCTCAACAAATTCTGCCATCACCTGCTCGGCTAAGTGCTTACTATAACCATAAGCCCAAATATGTGGTGCTATATTAAAGCGACAATTCTCATCCAACAACGTAGCGTCTGACTGCGGAACTCCCAGCGCTGCCGCGGAACTCGTCAGCACAAAACGCTTAACACCGGCTTCCTCAGCAGCCTGGAACACATTGCGTGTGCCTTCCACATTAGTCCTGTAGACCTCTTCTGTTGAGAAGTTCCAGTCATCGGCAATCGCCGCCACATGGAAAACCCAGTCCACACCCTGCATAGCGAGCCGCAGGGATTTGAGATCGAGAATGTCCCCCTCAACAAGCTTAACCTTAAGTCCATCGAGATTAGTTATAGGCTCATTCTTCCAACGCAGCCCCACAACCTCCACCCCACGCTCATTAAGGGCCGCCACAAGATTTGAACCCAGACATCCGGCACTACCGGTAACCAACGCACGTACCATTTTGCCCCCTCTCTTCAGTTTTGTAGTATCTTCAATCTTCTATCTTCAGCCTCACAAACACTCGTCTGAAAACAAAACGTTAAAAAGACAATCTCCTCTTAAACTAGGTGCATTGCACTTTCTTAAGTGCGTTGCACCTGATTTTCTTTATCGTTGGTGTAGCGTTCCACATGGAAAATCGTCTAAAAATAAAATGTCAAAAATACAATCTTCTCTAAAAGTCGGTGCATTGTATCACAAATACATCGGTACTAATTCCCACCAGCGCGTGGAGCAACATCGGATAAAGCATCGAACGACTCCGGAACGCAATATAGCCAAAGACCCAACCGGCCAATATAGCAGCAAAGCTCTCTGAGGCGGGTTTGCCAATATGCACAATCGCGGACGGGATCGTCTGTATCAAGATAGCCAATGCAGCGCCATACTTACGCTCCAATCCAAAGAGCATAAAACCGCGAAAGAAAAACTCCCAACCCAGATAATAAACTAAATAAAAAGCCTCGACTACCAGGAAGACACGCCAATCCTGCATAGTACTCTTGGCAAGCGGATATTCAGCTTGCATCGCAGGGTCGCCCGCCCCAATATAGGCCGAGAGCAAGAGCAATGGGGTACCAATGGCTACCAGGCGCAACCCCAGTTTTGTATCACCAAGACACAAGCCAAAATCTGCGAAGCTTTTCTTGAATAACACCTTGACAATAAAGCCCGGCACACAGAACATCATCACAAAGGCGAAAAGATATTCATAGATAGTGCTATAAAAATCCTGGTTCCATAATCCCTGAAACTCTGGAAAGAACTGCGCAAAATTAACCTGTTTACCATAGTAAACCCAGAAGGTCAGGACAATGGGCACGACCAGCAAAATAACAAACGGCTCAAAATCCTCACGCTTGGCTACAGTTTTAAGATCCAGTGAATCACGCCACGAAATTAGTTTCTTATCCACAATGACAGTATTCCTCCCTAAAAAGGTGCACCTCACTCCCATATTCCATGCTCTCTGTATCC
>JAFGKB010000310.1 GCA_016928755.1 Anaerolineae bacterium
ATTGGACTGCTACTATTTGTCGCCAGTTGGCATTTTACCAATGTCCTGATCTATCCCGAGACCTTTTCGATAGAAGAAACCTACAACACGGAAATAGAAAACGGCTGGGTTCGGGAAGATGGATACCTCTCATGGCCCAAAGAGGAGATAACCCTGCGCTCTCCTTATGGCTATAAGCTCTTTGGCATCTATTTGCCGGTAGAAGGCGCAAAGAAAACCGTGATCTGTGTACACGGTATCACTTGGACCCTTTACGGCTCCATTCAATATATAAACATGTTCCGTTCACGGGGTTTTAATGTCCTGATAATAGATAATCGCAACCACGGGCACAGCGAGGGAAACACAACCAGTTATGGCTACTACGAGAAGCACGATTTAAAGGCATGGGTAAACTGGGTTATGCAACGCTGTGGTGAGGATTGCATAGTGGGAACTCACGGCGTCTCAATGGGGGCGGCCATAGTCTTACAGCATCTCGCCATTGATAACCGGATTAACTTCTGTATTGCGGATTGTCCCTATGCCAGCATCTATGAGGAGGCAGCCTACCGCCTTAAAATAGAACACCACCTGCCGCCTTCCCTAATTATGCCCCTGACCAACTTGCTCACCAAACTCAGGATGAGATATTACTTAAGTGATGCAGCCCCTATAAAAGTCATTGACCAAATTAACACCCCGGTCTTCTTTATCCACGGAAAAGATGATGACTATATTCCCCCAGAGGCAAGCATACAATTGTATGAAGCGAAACCCGGAGCTAAGAAACTCTACCTGTCACCCAATGCAATCCACGCAGAGTCCCATATGAAAAATCAGGCAGAGTATGAAACATTCGTGGGAGAGTTTTTACAAGAAGTAGGGGTTATTTAAGCAGACAACTCCAAATTCTATAATCACCCAAAAAGCAACTTTCCAATAAGCTTTTCAGCTTATTGGAAAGTTTAGAAACTAGCTAGAAAAACACAGCTAACTTTATCTAATCGACTACCTGATAACCTTCGGCTAATAAATGTTCACGCTCTTTTTCCGCGTGCAGTAGGCCGAGTTGCGCTTTAATTTTCGCCCACTCTTCCCCGGCCAACGGATACCAGCGAAGTAAAACAAAACAAAGCGCCAGCAAAACTCCCGGCACTAACATCCAGCCCATTAAAAGACCAGATTCAGCAGAAACAGATTGCATCCCCTTAGCCAAATTCGGGTCATAGCCATACGAATCCAGGAACCAGAGGAATACCGCCTGGGCCATACTGATAGCGGGCTTTGTAATAAAACTGTTGACGCCGGCGTACATACCCTCACGCCGCAACTGGGTACGGTGTTCATCCATATCCACTACATCACCGTTCATTAACGGGACCAAATACATGGCCCCGGAAAAGCCAATACCAAAGCCAAAGAAGCCAATGGCAGCCGCCAGGACCTCGCGACCAAAGGCTAGAACGATAAAGCAGGCAATGGCAAAAATTAAACTCATAATCCGCATACTGAGCTTAACGCCCCAGGTCTCCCGCTGCCGGATAAAGACGATTAAGCCTATGACAATTCCCAACGCCAAACCTATATAAATGGGAACCGGGGCAACTTCAATCTCATCGAAATAGTAGAGAACACCTTGCATCAAGGACGTCTGTGCATAAATAACTGTAAAGCTGATGGTCTCAAAGAGCAAAAAGGAGCGGTTTGTAAAACACTCTTTCAAAGCCGTGAAAAACGGGAGTTGTTCTTCTTCTTGGTGATAGTGTTTTTCCTCATAGAAATAGGTGCTTATGAAAATCAAGGCACCCATCAATAAGCCTATAAGCGTCATAACAATCTGGAAATTCAGCGGGTTATCACCAGGGCCAGGCTGGAGCAGCGGCAGGGCCACTAAAGGAACGGCCAACGGTAAAACAGAGAATATAATCTTCCAGACCAGAATGCTGCTGCGCGCCTTGTTAGAGATAGCCATCTCAAAAGGCATTACATAAATGCTGGTTGCGATAGCCGTGTAAAGTGAGTCAAAGACAAAGAGGGATAATAAGAGTTGGATAAACAACCAGGTCTGACTCTCGCCAGGCCAGTTAATCCAAAACGCGATAAAACCCAAGACATATATCGGGGCACCATAGCGAATATAAGGGATACGCCGGCCTAAACCGCTCTTCGTGCGATCACTAATATACCCAAATAATGGATCATTGACAGCGTTCCAGATACCAAACAAAATCCATACAAAAGCAGCGCGCCCTGGCTCAAGCCCACGTACACGGGTGAAATAATAGGTCAATGACCCATTAACAGATAACCCCAATAACATGGCGCATGCTGCGTCAGCAATGGATACCCAGATACGACTTTTCAAAGGTACAAATTCTTCTTTAAGCGATTTATTTTCTACCATCGAACAATAAGCCCAACCTTTCAAATAATTTTAGCCTACGGCCAGTATTCTGTATCCCACTCTCGCAACAATTGCGCTTTAGACTGACTTAAACGCCAGCCATCGGGAGTCAGAATTAAGTCCCATTCTACATTCCAATAACGGCCTACAACTCGTCCCTGAATATTGTCCCAAGCCATCACCATCGTGGCAACCCGATCAAACGTATCGGTCCCCACACCAGGAATCACGTGAATATCGCCGGCATGTACTTTCAAAGTCGTAGCATACCCCAAAGCCCAGGTCTCATAGGGTTGTGCGGCTTGTATCTCACCAGAGAGCAAACCATAGGCCCCAGGAATATCCCGATCATCTAAGGCCAAGTAGAAAGACGCGACTGCATACTCAGGTTTATGGGTTAAATAACGATGGGGACGATCCAGATTATACCAATCATAGCGGTCCGAAGTCCAACCATAGGTCATCCCATTCCAGGTATGGATAATGTAACGGGCCAGTTCTGGAGCATCGGAAATCTTATAACCCACTACAATCTCCTCAGCCAAATCCCCATCTGCATCCTCGAAAGCAACCCCGGCAGAACCGGTGAAATCTCCCAAGCGGCTGTAACCGGTTCCATCCCAGACATAAAGATGTAGCAAAGTCTTATTCCCGGCAGCATGGCCAAAGATGGCAATCTCAGTTAGCCCATCGGCATTTACATCACGCACAGCCATCTCACAAGTGGGATATTCACCCAGGCCAATATCCGGCTCACCCGGCTCCGGGAGCATAGGTTCCAGAGGATAGTTAATATCCCCATCTAACACAAAAGCACTGAGACGCGCCGTCTCGCCCGGTTGGTGCACCAAGGCGATCCACTCGGCGACACCATCTGTATCTGTATCTTCATAACGTAAGCAGACCAACTCGGCAACTCCCAAGGCTGCCTGAATGTGTTCCATCCCCATAGCTGCCATTTGGGATAATAACTCCGGCTGTGGCGTAGGTAAAGGGGTAGGGGTTGGTGTCCAGGTTGGCAACGGTGTGGGGGTTGGCGTCGCTGTGGGGAGAACAGGTGTCGCGGTAGGCGGCACAGGAGTAGGAGTCAATGTCGCAGACGACAAAAACGGGATAGATTCACATCCGGTCAACCCCAAAATCAGGATTACAGCCATAATACCCCAACGTTTAGACACGCGCGCCTCCTTAATCAAGGACTAATGATACTCTTTTAAGCATTCTATAGCAGGTAAAAAAACAGTCTACCCTAAAGAGACATCCCTCCCATAGCCTGACCGATCAGCCACCGCTCCCACCGTTCCATAGCATCTTCCAATAGGTCTTCTGGCTGTACAATAGAAATGCGCACAAAACCCTCTCCGTGTGGGCCAAAAGCGGAACCGGGGGAGACCGAGACACCGGCTTGTTCAAGCAAGGCGGTGGCGAACTCAGCACTTGTATAGCGGGACGGGATCTCGGCCCAGACATAGAGTGTAGCCGCATAAGGAGCAAACCATAAACGCATGCGGTTCAGGCCGCCGGTAATTATATCCCGGCGACGTTTATAGATAGCATTACGTTCTATAAGCCACTCAGAAGAAATACCCAACGCCTTTACGGCCGCCATCTGTACCGGCTTGAAGATGCCAGAATCGACATTGGTCTTCACACGCCCCAACATCGCCAGCGCATCGGGATTTCCTACAGCCATCCCCACACGCCAGCCGGCCATATTCGCCATCTTAGAAAGCGAGTTGAACTCGATAGCTACTTCTTCCGCTCCCTCAATTTGCAAGATACTGGGGGTGGGCAAGCCAGCATCCCACACAACCTCACTATAGGGATTGTCATAAACAATGAGCAAATTGTACTGCCGGGCAAGGTTCACAGCCAACCGCAAAAAGTCCAAGTCGGCAACAGCAGAGGTAGGATTATTAGGATAATTCAACCACATGACCCGCGCGCGCTGCAATACAGACTCAGGGATAGCCGAAAAATCAGGTAAGAAGTTATTTTCACGGTTTAGGGGCATGAAATAAGGTTCACCGCCCACTAATTGGGCAGCATAACGATAGATAGGATAACCGGGATCAGGAATCAGGACCACACTGCCGGGGTCCACAAAAGCATTGGCGACATAGAAGATCCCCTCTTTTGAGCCAATGAGAGGCAAAATCTCACTCTGAACATCCAAAGTAACACTAAAGCGACGGGCATAATAAGCGGCCACAGCCTCACGAAACTCAGGAATGCCATAAAAACCGGGATAACCATGTACATCAACTTGCTGTGCCGCTTGGGCCAGAGTTTCTATAACTTCGGGGGGTGCAGGCAAGTCAGGATTGCCCATATCCATACGAATAATGTCCATACCCTGTGCTTGCAAAGTCTTGATGCGCTTACCCAGTGCCGCAAATACATATACCGGTAGATCTGAAACACGTTGCGAAATCTTCATAGCCATACCTCTATGCCAGGAGTTTTAAAGGTCCAGTTTTTATTTAAGTTAACGTTAACATAATACCACAATCAAGTCAAGGGACAACGTCAACAATCAAGGGGATACAACAAACCGGGGTACGCCTTGTGGGCTTACCCCGGTCGTTCAAAAATCTTATCTCAAGCTTTGCGTAGCCGGCGAGCCGCAATTAAAATCGCCAGGAGAACGCCGGCAGCTAAAATCAACAACACCTCACCTAAACCGGTATCAGGTGTAGTCGTTGCTTGCTGGGCAGCACTGGAACCGGATTTCGGAGGGGTTGTAGATTCCCTGGTTGGTACAGGGGTAAAGGTAGGCAAGGGAGTCTTTGTCGGTTCAGATGTTGGTGTAGGGGTACGCCGGGCAGAACCTACTGGTGTAGGCGTTTCCTCACCGGCTTCTGCCACCCCGGCAACAGAAGTATCTGCACCCTCCCCCCCTTCTGCATCAAGAGACGGTGTATTAGTTGGCCCCACAACTGGCGTGTTGGTAGGTTCAGGACGCGGGGTATTAGTAGGTTTCGGGGTATTGGTAGGTTTTGGCGTCTCAGTAGGCTCCTCTAATTCTGGGGTTTCCTCGGTTGCACTTTCAGGCAATGCTTCAGCAATTTCAGTTACCTCGCCAGCAGGAGTCCCCGTTACATCAAGGGGAGGTAAATCATCGGCAATCTCCTTAGGACTCAAGAACATAGCCCAGGCAATAAAGGCCACGATAGCAAAAAACAATAATCCACCCATGACGCCAACAGCTATCATAAAAGTCTTATTTTGCCCGCCGCCCCCTCCATCTGCACCGGTATCTTCTGCTTCGGTTTCTTCTTCATCTGGGTCAATATATAGATCATCACCGAAGTCGAGCAGGTCGTCTGCCATAATACGCCTCCTTATGCGAGTTACCTATTCTCAGCCCTAGGAATATTGTTTGTCGCACTTTATTTTATACACAGTGTTTAAGTAAATACAAAATAAAAATCAAGTTATTCATAAGTAATAATGACAAGTTACTTACTATAACTATACCACAAAGCAAAAAAGATGCAAAATTCTCATTAATCAATCAAAAACAACACATGGAGAAGTTACAGGATACTGACCATTAGTTAAAAAAACGTTGTTATTATCCAAAACTACAATAACCGTTCTAAATCAAAGAAGGGCACAAATGCAACTGATTTATCATCAAATTTCACCGTAGCACCGGGGAGCCGTGCCCCGGTCTCTAACAATGAGCGACCTGATGGTAACTCCAAGACCGTGCCCGATATCCCCATATAGGGCCACCGCATCCCACGCACACGGCTACCGATAACTATAGGGGATTCGGGTTGAATTGGATTACCGGACTCGGTGGGCATAGGGACAATAATAAAGGGCCGCTCGCCACCACTTCGCTGTTCCTGAAGGCCACTAATAGCAACTTCCCGGCCATCCATAGAACGTAAAAGACGGAAAACAGCTTTGGACATCGGAATTACACCCACACCCTCAGTAACAACAACCGCGAAATCTACCGCCTCGATTTTAGGCAGTAACTCCGGGGGTATCCCTCCCACAATAATCCCTTGTACCCGCATCTCTATAGCCTGCTCAATCGCTTCTTCGTCCAGTTGTGCCCCACCCACGAGAATCGTCCCTTGGGCAGAAGCGTCTATCTGTTTAGCCCGTAGAGCACGCCGCGCATTGCGAACCGCCATCTTCAAGACGCCATAGCTTTCTTTGCCATTTCCCCAGATCCCCTGGATAAAGGCACCGGTTGTCTCAATAAGCACACCACGATTAGACCAGGTATCAACAATAACACCAGGGACTAAAGCACTGAGTTGAAGAGGTATTTCTGGGGCTTCTAACAGCAACCGACCCCGTCCATACCCTGTAATACGGCCATCAATCGGGGCACGACAACGCTGCCGGCTAATCCCGCCGCGCTCAGCGAGAACAGCCCGTGCAAGCACCCGTTGTCCGATCTTTACCTTAATGAATGACTTCGCTTTCTTGGGGGAGACACCTAACTCCCGTGCCACATCAATAATACGAAACTCACCTGAAAGCGTCGTCTGCGCCACAGTTTGCGCCGGTTCAACAGACTCACCTATCCCGACAATGACTTCACCTTGACGCGGTAAACGGCGGGGGATACGCACTGTAGTTAAAGGATTGACAATTGTATAAGGGAGAATCAACTTAGCCTCCTACGTCCCATATCCAGCGATTAAGACGCGCGCGACATTCATCGGGGTCCTCAGGTAACTCTAAAGGCCGGCCCCTGGCATCAACCACCAAGCCCACCCGTCCACCAATAGCATGGACTTTTCCCCCTTTACCTGCGCCACCCAATCCAATATCAAAACGCCGGTGGGGCTTAATTTCCAGCGTCGCTTGCTGTCCTGGCAACAACGGCCAAATCTCTAATTCGCCATAGTGGGCTTCAACATCCAGGGAACTGCCATCCTCATATACAATACGCATCTTCAGAATAACATCCCCTTCCTTAGCCCGGCCCACCGGGGAGATGATGGTCCCCAGTGGAATAAGCGTACCGGCTTCCATTGCCGAAGCGGCAGCCAGCGGCTTGATACTGGCCACGGCTCCCAAGGCTGAAGCAGCACGGCTAAAATCCAGGAAAACGGTTGAAATGCCTACAGGTTGCAAACCATCTAACACCGTCAATAACGCCTGTCCTGGACGTGGCATATGGACAATACCCCCGCCACAGATAAGTATAGGATCCAAATAAGGCATCATACCGGGATGTAATTCCGCTTCACCTGCGGACCAGGTGGGCAATGCAGTCCGCAAAGCATCTCGCAGCATCTCGCGAACAACGGCCTGCTCCACCCATAACTCCCGCAATTCCTGGGGTACAGTCCAAGGGCGTAACTGGCGGTTCAGGAGCAACGACTTAATCTCTTGTTCCTCAAACTCCTCCGGCAACCAGCGCGTAATGGATTCCATACCATTCGCTTCTACCCAACTTGCCGGACCAAAAGCTATCCCCTGGCTTTGGACAGAGAGGAACAGCCGGCTATCAAATACCGCCGCCACCGATGTACTGGCCGCCCCAACATCAATCCCCAAGGAACCGCGTTGCGGGTTACGCTCACGATGCCAGAGGTATTCCACAACACGCCCCAACGAACTAGCTGCTGGCTGGAGTGGCAACCGGCTCCAGGAACTTAAGGTATCTACGCCAGGAGTACTTTTCAGACGTCGCTCAATATAGAGCCGCTCCAAGGTTTCTTGAGCCGGCCCAAGATGTTCTTTGTCAGAAGTAGGCCGCACATTATCGACAACTTCAACCTGAACAATTTTCCCCAACATCTTAGCGATGCGTTCGCGCAGCAACGCATTGCCGGCATACAGAAGAACCGGGCGCTGACTCTCTTCTAACATTGAGGCGCCAAGGGCAATCGCATCGGCTAATTCTAAAACAGGGTTCATCGCCCCGCCATCAATACCGCCAACGAGAAGTACCACATCAGGAGCCACATCACGTATAGTCCGCGCCCAGGTTTGTTGGGGAAATTGCAGACTTCCCTCGCGATAGAAAACGGCATCAATCTTCGTATATGTGCCCGCAGCAGCACGTCGCGCGCTCTCGAGACTCATCTCCGGCACCAGACCGGCCAAAACAATATGGAGCGGTTCAGGGGCACTGAGAATGACTACAAAAGCATCGACACCCTCCTGACCATCACGCGGTGTAAGCAACCGGCCATTTTGATATAGAATACGGCCCGTAATCAACTCAATATCCTCAATAGCTTGAATTACACCCACTCCCACATCATTCCAGGGGAAATGCATAGTAGTTAACGCCTCTGACTGGGCCACAAAGCGGTAACTATCCTCTACACGCTCAAGGAGGAGCACCTTGGTTATCACTTTACCACAATCGGCAACTAGAATGGATTCAATCCCAGGATCGTTGACCATCCATTAGCCCCCTATAAAAGATGAAATCCGGGCCGGTAACGTCGCTATATTCAACCACTGATCAACCCAAATCGTTAAAGCTGTTGTAATGGCCCCGGCAAAAGCCATCGCCAAGGCAATAATAACAAAAAGCCGTCCCACAACTTGCACTTGAGAAAGTGCTTTTGAATACCATTTATCTTCATCAAGCGCAGAAGGAGAAAAAACAGCTAAGGCACAAATCGTACCGATAACGGTCAAAATGCCCCCCAAGAATCCATAGGCTGAAACCGCTTTGCCTGTCGCAGCCACTTGGGGAATTAGAGTCCCTAACAATGCACCCGAGATCGCAACCGCAGCACCTACACCTAAAAGCACACCCATAGAGATATTACCAACATGTGAAATATTAGGAATGCCTTTTAACAGCAGAAAAGCCCCTAATAACAATGGGATAATATATTGGATACGCACCCCTATAGAGGCAGTACTACTAAGAGCCACTGTAATCCATTCAAATAAGACTGTACGCAGAATAATACCCAGGGCATAACCAGTTCCAGAGCCAACCAGTAAGGCAAGTGCCCAGCGATAGAGAAAATGATCTCCAAACAGATAGCTAAAGATAATTAATGTAATGGCGGCACTAATAAAAACACCAATATAATCCGACATAGAGTTAATCGACTCCTCTTTTACCGGAAACAAGTTGGTAAGCCATACCAAATAGCAACATACCAATGGCCACCCACTGGGTTAACATCAACGCATTTAACCTGTAACCGTAGTTTTTACTAATTGTTAAACCTTGGGACTCTTGATACGCGATCACGCCCGGGAACCCAATTAGCCACCCTTGGGTAGATGTGGCTTCCAGGTACGGTGTCACCAATGGGCCAGCGGAAGAACTTACCCCTATGCCCACCGGCAAGGACGCATTTACAGCGTTTTGCTCTACCCACCAACGCACACGCTCAGGACGTGCAGAGAGCACCAGTAAGAGATCAACATGGCTAGTGTTTTCAGTGATACTCAAGAAACGGGCCACACCACTCGCCGATCCAGGCAAATAAGCTATCTCCATAGCACCCGTATACGTTGACGAAGCCGCTAAATCATAAGAGAGACCCACGCCCTCAGGCAGGGTACTGACAATTACCACATCTACCCCCTGAGTTTCCAAATGCCGCAGTAGTACTTTGGAGATATGCTTCATTTCCAAACTCTCAGCCGGCCCATATTCGACAGCCATAATAACACGATCACCAGGTTGAAGGTCATCAATAGTATCTTTTAGACTTATCGTAGCAGGAACCGGTGGAGATTGCGCAATACGAGCCTCAAATCCAAGGCTCGCGGTCAGTCCGGTAAGCGCGGCAATAGTCACAACTAAAAGTACTACAAAAATCACTAAACGCGCTGAAGTCTCACGCCAGCCAGCACGCTGACGGGGCTTTTCCACGACGCGCTCAGAACTACGCGGCAATTCCAGTAAATGTTGCCATAGTTGCGCTTGTTCGATAATTGTCGTCGTAACTTGTTGTTTTAGAACCGGCTTAAAATCTTTAGGCATATCAACAACAGCCGCAGCCGGTAAAACTCCAGCTAAACCCTCCAATGGACCTTCTTCTTCAGCCGGTCCCCGGATACGATGTTTAGCAGAGGCATCACCTGTAGGCCGGTACTCCGAAAGCCACTCTGGGATTTCAGCACGCACCAACCCCTCAATATCTTCAATCTCATCTACTGCGGAAGCGGTGCCTGGAGAAGGCGGTTCAGCCCCCGAGGAATCAAGAGATAAGGGGCCAGTGCCAGGGGGTCGCAATTGATTAAGCCAAGCCGGAACTTCGGCAGGGGCCAATGTGTCAGTAACTGATGGACCCGCCGCATCTGGCTTGAGTGACCGTAACCAATCCGGGACTTCCTCCTCTTCTTCTCCAAGTG
>JAFGKB010000311.1 GCA_016928755.1 Anaerolineae bacterium
ATAGCGGCTATTATATAGCTGCCATAAAAGCAAGTTATGCAATCCATAACCCTAGACTTTAGGAGAGATTATGACGCAACAATATCGCATCGTTCATATTAAACAAAGCAACGACTCACTATTACAAGAGGTCTTTACTATGCGCAACGAACTTATGAACTATCACGGACGGGTTCCCCCACCAGAACCGTTTATGCGCATCGTTCCCCAACGGGTCCACGAAGAGACGACACGCCTAAGCGTCATTCTCGACCGGGACACAGCAGCCGGTTATACAATGGCTTTCGATGTAGCGGAACATCCCTTTATGCCGGATTGGCAACGGGCCGGCTACATCACCCACTTCTACATCCGGGAGGCATACCGCAAACAAGGATTAGGGCAGTTACTATATAATGACGTGATAACATGGTTTCGCCAACGCCAGGTCGCGAAGATTATGTTAAATGTCGCGATAGAAAATATGCTCGGACAGCGATTTTGGGAAAAACAGGGGTTTGAACCTATCGCGATACGGATGAAACTTACGTTATACTAGAAAATTAGTATTTACAAAAACACCAGTTTTGATTATACTGAAAAAATCGGGGTTTTCAGGAACTACAACCCCGATTTTTAGGCATTTTTATAGAATAACTATTAATTGAAGAAAATTAGGGGTGACAAACATGGAGGGTATAAATCGACGGCAGTTTTTAAAGTTGGGCGGGGCCGTTATGGCGGGGATGCTACTACCTAAAGTATCTGTAACAGCCGCAACGGGCTTTACAACTACAAGACCGGCACATCTCCCGGCTTCACAAGGTCGTATAGCGACATGGTGGCGACAGGCAATACGTGCAGAACCAGACCCCAATGGAGAATGGGTAGCCTGGAAAACACGGGATGAGATTATCCCTCTTTATGCTGCTGTGGAAGGCGTGCCCCCTTGGCCCACCAACCCCATATGGTACCAGACCGAGGGCGGCTATATCCATAGCGGCTATGTACAACCGGTGGAAAACATACCTAATGGCGAAGTTGTACAAGAGGTGGCTGCCCCTGGATTTTGGGGGCAGGTCTGCGTTCCCATAGCCGAAGCGCGTTGGAACCCCACCAGCAATTACACGGTATACAAACTGTATTATGGAACCGTCTATCGTATTGTAGCCTCGGTACTGGACCGCGAGGGCCGTTGGTGGTACCAACTCCAAGAGGGCGTCACTTGGGGGCCAGGGCCTTATGTCCCGGCTCGCACTATACGCAGAATCCCACCTGAAGCCTTGTCACCAATATCACCGGGACATCCAGATAAGTGGATAAGGATCAGCATTGAGGAACAGACTGTTACTTGCATGGAAGGGGAAACCCCGGTTTTCAGCACACCTACCGCGTCAGGACTATATGGTACCGGGACGCCCCTCGGCGAATTCAACATACTCTACAAACGTCATGCCCAAAGAATGATCGGGGAAGACTACGATCTCCCCGGCATCGCCTTCCCCGTTTATTTTACCTGGTCAGGGGTAGCCATCCACGGTACATACTGGCACAATGATTATGGACGGCGTCACAGTCACGGGTGTCTCAATGTCCCCAATGACGCGGCGCAATGGATATTCCGTTGGGTAGAACCTTACACACCCTACGAACTCTATACCCAAAGAGTTCCCCCGGGTGCCGGTACACGGGTTGTGGTAGTCTAAGCACCTTGTATTATAATATAGTGTTGTATTCTCAAGGAGGGATTACCCAAACATGCAATCTGTCAGTCGTCGTGATTTTTTAAAATTGGGAGGGGTAGCGCTGGCTCGTGCTCTATTACCACAGCTACCCCAGCCGGCTCTGGCCTATACCCCAGATTCTGAAAACTTTTCCGCACCTCCAGCTTCATTAGGCCGCATCATTAGTTGGAGTCAGATTGTGCGCCAAGAACCGTCGCAAACATCAGAAAGAATAGGTACACACTACCGTAATGAAGTCATTCCCTTGCAGGCCGCCGTTACCGGTGAACCGCCCTGGCCTAGTAACCCTACCTGGTACCAAACCCAAGATGGCTTTATTCATAGTGGGTATGTCCAACCGGTGGAAAACAAACCCGATCTGAGAATCCGGAGACAAGTACCGTCGCCCGGATTCTGGGCACAAGTCTGTGTACCCTTTACAGACGCTAAGTGGGCACCCAATCCTGATAGCTACACGGCTCATAAACTTTATTATGGGACAGTCTACCGGGTCGTGAAAGCATTGCAAGATAACGCCGGCCGTTGGTGGTACCAAATCCAAGAAGGGATGTCACAGTCTATCCCTAGTGTTTATGTGCTGGCCAAAACGCTGCGGTATATCAGCCCTACAGAACTAGCCCCGATTTCCCCAGGTCGCCGGGATAAATGGATTCAGATTAACCTGGATGAGCAAATGCTGCGATGTTATGAAGGTAATAACGTAGTCTTTACGCAGCGCATAGCCTCGGGACTGGGCGGGGAGATGGCGACACCACGGGGAGAGTTCTCAGTGCTCTACAAACGTCATACCCGCAGGATGAAGGGAGAATTTGCCGGTGATGAGTATGACCTGCCCGGTGTACCCTTTACGAATTACGTCACTTGGTCAGGCGTCGCCATACATGGGACCTATTGGCATAATGATTATGGCCAGCGGCACAGCCACGGATGCATCAATATGCCGCCGGAATCGGCAAAATGGGTATTCCGTTGGACAGACCCCCAGATTGATTACAAAGACTACACTCAAGAAACTGATGAGAAGAATCCAGGAACACGGATTGTGATCGTCTGAAAGAAGCTATTCCTGGATGTTTTCAAATACCACACTCAAGGGGCGCTGTGCATGTACCGACAGATAATTGGCGGATTCAGTCTTGTTATAGCAATAGTACTACTCGTTATCCTGATCATAAAAATTCAGCGAGATAGGAAAAGACAAGGCTCTGTGTGGGTATGGCAAGAGCAACGCCAACAATGGCAACAAGAACGGGTGTTAAAAAGTCTTGAAACGCTAGATGTAGCCTTAACTGAATTTGTAAGAGCTGCATTTGAGGGTAATGAGAACTTTCTCGAAGAACGCTCATCGCTATTAGCTCAAGCAGCCAATACCGCCAGCAGCATTGGTGATGTAGAGCTGCGCAAACTTGTAGAAACTCTAGTGGCGCGCTGTCAAGCCCTATACACAGCGCGCCACAAAGAAAACCATCCTGAAGAAGAGATTGACCGCCTGGCGCGTCAGTTTAGCGAAGCACAAGGACAAGTCTACCGGCGTATTGAGTATCTTTTAGAGAAACAGGTAGACCCTAATCCCTAGTCGCACCCTTTACCAAGCAAACATTGAATCCAAACGCCGTGCAGATTCTGGGTCTTCCTCAATTTCCTGAGTATCCGCTGTATCTGTCTTACCATTAAAAAGAGACCGTAACTGTTTTACTTCACCTTGTAAAAGTGAGGCCATCTCCTCTAACTGGAAGAGTCGTTGCTCGGCAGCATTAACCGACAAAATAAGTTCGACGACCGCCTCAGAGGCATCGGGCCGGGACTTTAACCAATCAACTGCCTGCCGGTGCGTAGCTTTATCAAGATCCAATGTGAGGCTAAAACTATTATTCATAGAAACTACTCACCATCAAAAGTCGCCGAGCGTTGCCCGAAACGATAGAACCCCTCCGCATTTGCCAGGAAAGCATTATCCAGTAACCGCGCGTGAGAATACACATCACGGATCGCATGAT
>JAFGKB010000312.1 GCA_016928755.1 Anaerolineae bacterium
GCCGCAAGTTCTCGTACGCCACCATCTGGCATAGGAACCTGGAATACCTCCAGTTTCTCGCCTTCATATTCAATGGTTTTTGGGGATTGAGGCCAGAAGGGAGAGGCTGTGGGGTCATTCATCTGCGCGGTATTCTTAAGTCCCGTCGTGAACATATAGCCTAAAGGCATAATAAACACGATGAGAATGAACGAAGCAATACCGGTGACCAGAATTTTGTTGAGCAACTCGCGTTGCTTGGTGTTTATATAGGTGTCTTTCATTTTATTTTCTCCCTTCACCGGCGTAATAGACCCATTTGTCTTGCATCCGGAAATTGATGACCGTTAGTACTAAAACGATGAGGAATAAAACCCATGCCAATGCTGAACCGTAACCCATTAAGTTGTATTCGAAGGAATTCTTATAAAAATTCAGCACATAGAATAATGTCTGGTCGGCTGGGCCGCCGGTTCCGTCTTTGAGTACATAAGCCAGATCGAAGAATTTGAAGGTTCCTATGAGCATCAGGGTAAAATTATAGAAGAGTACCGGTGAGATCATCGGTAGGGTGATATTCCAGAATTTTTGCCAGCCGTTAGCTCCATCGAGTTCCGCCGCTTCGTATAATTCGGTGGAAACTCCCTGCATACCGGCCATCAAGGTTAACATCAGGTTACCTACACCCCACATACCGATCAATATCATTGCCGGTGTAATCCAAAAGATACTATTAACCCAGTCCGGTCCTGGAATTCCGAAGGTTCCCAGGAGCAGATTAATCCATCCGGTCTGGGTGTTCATTACACCTTTCCAGATCACAGCACCGGCAACAATAGGGATCATCATAGGCATATAGAATAGAGTACGAAAGATATTTTTACCCAGCAATCCCTTGGAATTACCCAGTATTGCTAATAAAAGACCAAAGCTAAGAGTCAGGGGAATGGATAGGAGCGCGTAACGTACTGTTACCCACAGTGACTGGACAACTTTAGCATCACCGGGCATGCGTGCATAGTTTTTGAAACCGACAAACTCTGTGAGTTCAGGAGTTACAGGGCTGTAGTTGGTAAAAGAGAAAGCCAGTGTAGCTAAGGTGGGGAGTAGGGTGAAAATCAAAAAACCGATGATCCACGGAGAGATAAAAATATATCCCCACTTTGTATGGTATCGCTGTAAGTGGTGATGTTCTTGCGCCTTTTTTTGAGCGCGATTTGTTATAGCCATAGGTATCTCCTTTGTGAGTAAGACCTAACGCTAAGCCGCCAAGGGGCGCAAAGCGGTGAGTTTTTACGAAATGAAACCCTTTAAAAAAATATAGCTTCAAGTTCGTGAAGTGGGTGGCAGTGTATACTGCCACCCATAACACTACTCTTTAGCGCGTTATTTATTGCACCTCGTCAAAGACAGCTTGAAGTTCTTCGATCATCTTGTCGAGTTCGGCATCTATATCGAGGTCGGGTGTGTTCTCATATAGGCTGGCAAAGGTTGCGTAAGTATCGCTGGCTTTTAAGAAGTTGGGCATTCCTGATTCGTGACTGGGGTCGTCAGGATAATTGAGTGCTTCCACGAAGACATTGATATCAACGTTGGGATACTGCGCGCTCATTGCCGCCACTGCATCTTCCTGCAAACTTTCCCGGGCGGGTAAGCCACCATATACGGCTAATAGTTCAGGTGCATAATCATCTAGGAATAGGGCTAAGACGCCAAACGCGGCTTCTGGGTTTTTGGCCCCACGTAGGATACCAAAAGTATCGGCATGTACTTTACCGGTAATTTCACCTTCATATGCGGGAATGGCTGCTACGTCCCAGTTCGTCGCATCTTGGTAACAGCAAGTGAACCAGGTATTGATGGGGGTCATAGCCAAACGTCCAGAACCGAAGGGGTTACCCTGGGCCAGCATATCGCTGTTGACATAGCTACCGTTGGGAATAAAGTGCTCTTCCCACATACCCTTGTAGTACCAGTGGGCAGCTTCACGCCATGCTTCGGGCATTTGCGCTTTACCATCTTCACCCACGAAGCTGGCGGCTTGGAAGTACGTCCAGTCCGCGCGGATGTCTTGCCATTGGGAGTCATAGCCAAATTGTGTGATATTATCCGGGTCAAATTCTTCCATCGTGGCATCATTGCCTTCGGCATCAACGGTTAAAAGTAGCGACAATTCGCGTACTTTGTCCCAGTTCCATTCATCGCCATCTGCATAGGGAGCACCCCATTTGTGAGGAGGATATTCTAGGCCGGCTTCATCAAAGAGATCTCTGTTATACCACATTGCCGAGGGGTAGACGGCGAATGGCAAGAACAACTGTTGGCCGGTGCCAAACTGGTAGAATTCAATTAACTCAGGTGGAAATTCGCTAATATTATAGTCGGTGGCTTCAATATAAGGGGATAAATCTAACCAGGCACCTTCAAAACTGGCCAAACCGCGTACACCTACCGGGCCAACAATATCGGGGACATCCCCGGAGGCGATCTGTGTTTTGAGAACGTCATAAGCTGTCTCATTGGGGACGACATCCAACACTAACTTGTACTGATCCCCATGTGCTGCATTGAATTTCTCGACAAAGGCTTCCTCTTTCTCGATTTCTTCGGGATTACCACCGGCACCTAAGCCAATGAACCAACGGATTTCGGTAACTTCACCGGCAGGTGCTTCCGCATCATCATTCGCTGCGGGGGCGGCTGCATTATCATCTGCTGCGGGGGCTGTGGTCGCGACTTCTTCTACGGGGGTCGCGGCGGGGCTGCAAGCCGTAATCAGTAGAATTGCTACTAGTAGTACACCCATTACACTCAATAACTTGTTCTTCATCTGTTTCCTCCTTAACTGTTCATACATAAATATTTATTAGATTTAGAGCCATTGTTGGTAAAAATTTATATTTCTTCTGTTGGTATGTGTCTACCTCCTTCATCATTAGGTTCATTGCACTTCTTGGGATTTATTGCGGTACATCCTACACTTATGGAAATTGCAAAGTAAGTGTTACTTCATTATGTTACTCTATTGTAAGCGAGGGGTTTTTTTAAAGATAGGAGAAAAACGAGAGAAGCATGGATATATCATAGAAATGTTTTTCCCGGAAAAGTGGTAAAAGTACCGGACACCTTAAGTTTCTGGTGTCCGGTACTTTCATGGAATATAGGAAAACTTACTTAGGGGGAAGACCCTAAAGGTTTTTGTTAGACGTCTCTCTTGGTTAAAGCGGTCCCATTTCTCCTCAATTACTTATCTGGCGATAGGCTGTTGGGGACATACCGACTTCACGCCGGAATATGCGGCTGAAGTAGCTGCTATCGGAGAATCCTACTTCAAAAGCAATTTCAGTAATACTTTTGTGGGTTTGAGTAAGAAGTTCTTGAGCCTGATTTATCCGAAAACGATTAAGATAGGTGACAGGGGTTATGCCTAGTTCTTTGCGGAAGCAAAATGTGAGGTAGTCCTCACTAAGTGCAACGCTTTGGGCGAGTTCTACACGCGAAATCGACTCGGTATAGTGTTCGTGAATATAGGCCATTGCCAGCCGTACTAATCGGGATGCCTCATTGCTTAATTCGCGGTTGCGTTGTAACGTGGTATTGATGTGGTTTAGCGTTTCCTCGAAGTTGAACATGCCTTTGCTTAATATTGTTGCTACGCCTTGATTTAAGTGCTGCATCTCTTGATGGGTCAGCACTTGGCCTGTTAAGACAATTACTGGTATATCACGGGTTGCTTTGTCCTCACGCATAATTTCTAACACGCCGAAGCCATCTAACTTAGGCATCATTAAATCTAGTAACACCAGATCGATATGCTCTTGGCGTAAAATATCTAGGGCCTCTAATCCGTTCTGTGCTTTTAGCACATGGTGAGATGTTGAATGGGTTTGTACAATTCTTGCATGCATCTCTAGTGTTTTTGGATCATCATCTACAATCAAAATTGTTGTAAAATCTTGGTCACTGTGAGGTGGTATCCAGTAGCGGTCAAGGGCTTGTGTTAATTGTGTAAGCTCAATGGGCTTTGTCAGGTAATCAAACTCAAATATCGCTCCACTACTATCCTGTGGAAATGAACAAAAAAGAACCGGGACATCTTGGGTTTTAGGGTGGCCTTTGATGGTTTTTAGTAAATCCCATCCGTGGTAAGGGGTGATATCAATATCTATCATAATAGCATCTGGGGGAGTGGTTACGATTTGCGATAACCAATTGGAGACTTCATCAATAAAGATCATAAGTACGTTGAAATCGTGGTCTTTGAGGTATTTTAGTAGCCGTGATTTGTTCTCTCCCCGCTGTGTTAACAGTAAAATGCTATTTACGGTGGGTGGGCTAGTTCTATCTGGTGGGGGTTGAACTCTTGGCGGTTGCACTATGGGCAATGTAAAATAAAAAGTGGAGCCTTCGCCCTCTTTACCTGAAGAATGTACCCCGATGATTCCCCCATGCATTTTGACCAGCCGCTTGCAAATTGCCAGACCTAGGCCGAGACCACTGTAGCCTCGTAGCAGACTTTCTTTTGAGCGACGGAATTCATCGAAGATTAAGCGCTGCTCCTTGATGGGGATTCCCATACCGGTATCACTGACAGATACAGTGACAGAGCCAAACTCTGGATCAGTTTTGAGTTCTAAACGTACCTCGCCCTGTTCTGTGAATTTGATAGCGTTATTGATTAAGTTGAGTGCAATTTGTCGCAAGCGTATCTGGTCACCCCATACCCACGGCCCAAACAGGGGGAGATTGGCATGCCAAGCCAACCCTTTATCATAAGCGAGTCGCTGACCAGTTTTTGCTACCAGGCGTAGTGCTTTGCTTAAGTCGATAAATTCATGGGCCAACCGTAGTTGTCCGGCATCGCTACTGGCCAGGTCAAGGACATCGCCGATTAACCCGCTGAGAAGCTGCGCGCTGGCATAGATCTGTTCTACATCGGCCTGGTACTCTTCTGTCAGTGGGGTGCTACTCTCACAGCTCTCTTGCAAAAGCACCCCGCTTAAACCTATAATCAGGTTGAGTGGGGTACGCAATTCGTGGCTGACAGTTGATAAGAAGCGACTCTTAAGTTCATTGGCTTCTTCGGCAAGCCGCCGGCCCTCAGTGGCTTCGCGATACAATTGTACACTGTTGAGAGCTGTCGCTAACTGTTGCGTTATAGCTCCACACAGATCGAGATGCACGGCGTTAAATACGGCAAAACCTAGTTGCCCCCGTGGCCCAGTCAGCGGGAACAAGGCCAAGCTATAAGTCTGGTTTTCTGTTAGCATTTCTGCCGGTGGAAATTCGCGGCTGTGGAACTGGTACTGTGGCTTTCCTAAATCTGTAATAGTTCGCAGCGTCGTCCAGGCTACGGGGTCATCTCCTTCAGCGTCAAATAGGGCAATCCAGGTAGTATAGATATTCATTGCCGGGAGATGTTGTGCTAGAACTTCATAAACTTGTTGTTCGTTATGGGCAGCGAGTAAGTTGGCCGTCAACGTCCCTAAGCGGTTGAGCATCCAGCGTCTATCTGCTATATATTGGTGATTCTGGCGTTGTATATGGGTGCTGATTGTAATCCGGGCTTGATCTAGTAATGTTTGGGCTATCGCGTGTGCTTCTGGCCGTGACCAGACTGTGGTTAATGTCTCCAGGGTCCCGCTTAACTGCGAAATCGCTGTTTGCCAAGTGTGCATTTCATCCCCGTGCTCGACCACTTGTTGTAATATTGCTTCAAGGGTTGCAAGGAACGCCGGTGAGTTTTCTTGTTCCACACCAGCCATAAATGCCTCAACTAAACGTTGGCATAATGTATGGACTTGTTTGTTTGTGAGATTCTGGGCTTTGTTCATCATTGAGGCCGCTATAGTCTCTATAAGTTGCTTTTGATGAATTTTTCCTTTATTTAAAACTTCGCTCTGCGGTATACCCGAACTGGGTATGTTAGCATGTGAAGGGCATCCGCACGACCTGCGGGTTACCAAGTGTACCGGAATCCGCACGGATTCAATAATTTTGGTCTCTCCTACAATATACTGGTAGAGGGATTCTGTTGCCCGCTGTCCCATTTGCAATAAGGGCACACGCACACTGGTCAATGCCGGTTCCTGGGCTGCGCTTTCCAAGCGGTCGTCAAAACCAATCAGGGCGATATCTTGGGGTATTTTTAGTTGTGATTCTTTGAGTGCTTGCATTGCCCCTAGTGCCGACTCATCATTGCTGGCCAATAGAGCTGTGAAAGGTACGCCAGAAGTGAGGATCTCCCGTGTTGCACTATATCCTCCCCTGTATACGTGGTGGCCCCACGCTACCAGGTTCGGGTCAGATTGTAGCCCATAGTCTGCTACTGCATCATAATAAGCGAGCAATCGTTCCCCAGAATCCCCCTCCATATCATCCGGCGTACCGGCTATAAATGCAATGCTCCGGTGCCCGTGTTCAACAAGGTGGTGAATTGCCTGTAAAATCCCGTCACGGTTGTCGGCTAAAACAGTTGGGCCTTGTTCACCAGAGGCAATAAAAATTACCGGATGTCCTGTAGCGATTAATTCTTGTAGATACTTGGACCGTCGCTGAGAATGTAGGGGATTAATGATGATTAACCCGTCGGTATTCCAGGGGCCGATAGGGACGAAATCCGATTCACCAGAAACCAAAGGCCAGGCCGGGCGCAGTGAGTCTTGGTGCGCAGTCCAAGGCCCTATTCCACAGCCTAGCAAGACATTGCAGTCTAAATTTTGCGCAGCAATACAAACCCCGTTGAAGATAGGCTCTAAATAACTAAATGGTGTTTCTGTCCAGGCAAATTGCCAGCCGGCCAATACTCCGATTGTGGGCCGCTTATGTTGGTACGATTTTAGGTAATAAGATTCTAAGTTATTCATATTCAATTTTTTATCTTTATTATACACCCAGTGTGACTCTCTTTTTTGCAATCATATAGTCAC
>JAFGKB010000313.1 GCA_016928755.1 Anaerolineae bacterium
CGTAGATAAGACATTGCATCTCGATATCACAGACCCAGGTATTGGATTTCCTATGGAGAGACAAGTGGAATTATTCAAGCCTTTCACCCGGATAGAGACGGCCAAAGGTCATCTGTTTGGCGGGGTGGGTCTGGGGCTACCCATAGCCAAACACGTTGTAGAACTGCATAATGGGCATATCCAGGTCCAGAGTGAAGAAGATAAAGGCAGTACATTTACGATTGTACTGCCTATTGAAGACAGACTACAAAAGTCTTAATAGTCCCTGTAAAGCGGGCTTTCACGTACCTACAGAAATATCTCCGTACCGCAACGCCCGCAACGGACAATGCCCTTGCCGGCCATGCCTAACTCACCGCCGCAATTGGGACACCGCCCGGCTTCCCGCAAATGCTGTGCTTCAGCCGAATAGAGAATATCCTCATCCCAGTTAATGTAGCCCGTAAAGCGGCCATTTTGCACCAGCCGGTAAACCCACTCTTTCACCAAGCCATGCGGTGCGTTCAGTTCGGCGGCTAATTCCCGCATAGGGATCTCCCCACGAGCCTTAACCCGGCCCAGGATTTGTAGCCGCTTTTCTTCCAAGGCAAAAATTGTATAGAAACGCCGGAAGGGTATTTCCCGCGCGCCGATCAATCTCTTAGAGCGAACAAGTTGCAAGAGTAGCGCATCAACCTTATCCTCAGAAATCCCTAATTCTGTGGCTAATTCTTCATAGGTAACTTCGCCACCTTGAGACTTAATCAATGCAATGGCCCGCTCTTCCTGGTCGGCTAAAGAGATAGCCCGAAATTCTTGAGGCGCACGGGTTAGAGCATAAATTGGTACGATGGAGAACAAAACGATAAAAGGAGCTATAAACAAGCCCATCATAGGCCAACTGGATTCATTATCTGCCCGCATAGATAACATCAATATAATGGCACTGATAATAAGGGCCATCACACTTAACACCCCTAAAACCAGTTTGGGGACCGGGCGTTTCTCTGCAATGGCGGCAATTTGTAGCCCTAAAGCGGTAACCGGGAGCGTCAAAAAACCGAAGACAAATCCGGCTAAAACCACAGGGGGCGAATTCGATGCATTTGCCGAGGGGGTGAAAGCCATAGCGAGAGAACACACCAGGCCGAAAAAGAGTATGCCGATTGCAATCCAGAACCAAATCAGAGCTTTGGTAGAAGGGAAAATTGAACTCAATACATTTTTTGTTAGTTTAGGCATCCCACGCCCCCTTTCACAAAGATAGATTTGAAAGATACGGTTAATTGCCAACGAGTAGCAAGATTTTACTCGTAATTCTCTTTTGGGCAAGAGCAGGTCAATAAGCACTTGGCAATACACCCGCATAAGGTAGAATAAAACACCCAGGGAGGACGACAAACAAATGACAATAAAGTATATTTTTGTAACCGGTGGTGTGGTGAGTTCCCTAGGAAAAGGCATTACAGCCGCCTCCCTGGGGCGTTTACTTAAGGCACGTGGACTGCGTGTCTCTATTCAGAAACTCGATCCCTATCTCAATGTCGATCCGGGCACGATGGCCCCGTACCAACATGGTGAAGTTTTTGTTACCGATGATGGCGCGGAGACCGATCTGGATTTAGGACATTATGAGCGTTTTATTGATGAGAACTTGGGTAAACTGAACAATGTCACAACGGGTCAGGTCTATAGTGAAGTTATCACCAAAGAACGACGCGGGGATTTCCTGGGGGGGACAATCCAGGTTGTACCTCATGTGACCAACGAGATCAAACGCCGTATTGTGCGTGCCGCACAACAACTAAAGGCCGATGTGGCATTAGTAGAAATCGGCGGCACGGTGGGTGATATCGAGGGCCAGCCGTTCCTGGAAGCTATCCGGCAGATGCGCAAGGATATCGGACGGGAGAATGTCCTATATATCCATATAACCCTCTTGCCCTATTTAGGGGCCAGCAGAGAACTGAAAACCAAACCTACACAACACAGCGTCCGCGAGTTGCGGGGAATGGGAATCCAGCCGGATATTATCGGCCTGCGTTCTGATTATCCGGTGGATGATGCGATCCGGGCCAAAGTTTCCCTTTTCTGCGATGTAGACAAAGAAGCCGTTGTCCCGATTGAAACTGCCTCTAGTATCTATGAGATCCCGTTGAAGTTGGAAGAATTAGGCTTAGGCGACCTGGTAGTAGAGCGGCTCAACTTGCAAGAGCAAGTACATCCGCCGGAACTCAGCAATTGGCGAAATGCTATTGCCAACTTGCAACGTGAAAAGCCACCGGTTCGCATCGCTTTAGTAGGAAAATACGTAGAATTGCAAGACGCCTACATCAGTGTCCGTGAGGCATTGATCCATGCAGCTCTACATCACGGATATGATGTGGAGATCGAATGGGTTCACAGTGAAGATTTAGAGAATGATGGAACCTTGGAATATTTAGAGAGAGTCCAGGGCATTGTGGTCCCCGGCGGCTTTGGATACCGGGGTATTGAGGGCAAGATTATAGCAGCCAGATATGCGCGGGAGAATAAGATCCCCTACTTGGGGCTGTGTCTGGGGATGCAAATTATGTGTATTGAGTTCGCCCGCTATGTGTTGCAAAGTGGTGAACCTAACAGTACCGAGTTTAACCATAAAAGCAAACATCCCATTATCGCCCTCATGCCGGATCAGCACGACTTGGGCAACCTGGGGGGGACGATGCGCTTGGGGTGTTATCCTTGCGCTTTGGAAGCCGGTACCAAGGCACAGAGAGCTTATGGAGTGGGAGAGGTTGAGGAACGCCACCGGCACCGGTTCGAGTTCAATAACGCATACCGGGACAGATTAGGAGCTGCCGGTATGGTGTTTAGCGGGTTTTCACCGGATAAACGTCTGGTTGAAATTGTAGAACTTCAGGACCATCCCTGGATGGTGGGGACACAATTCCACCCGGAATTTAAGACCCGGTTGCAACGCCCGCACCCGCTATTCTGTGGATTTATAGAAGCGGCCATCCAGAAGAAGAGCAACGATTAAATACAATGTCCTGGACTTGGCAGTCCAGGACGAGCTTACCAACCCATTGCTCCAAGGGGACTGCCAAGTCCCCGCTTGAGATTAGGTCAGCCACTCCCAAAATTTAGGATCGGCGTGCTCCTGGGGGAACTGAATTGTATAAGCCTGGGGCTGGTGCTCGGATTCCAGATCAAAGGTGTGCCATTCATTCACCACAGGTGAGCCGAAACAGATCTCGAGTTGCCCGGCTGTGAGGTCGAAGACCATAGAATAGAGGTTGCCAAAGAATTGCTCGTAGTAGTGAGCGCACAGGCCAGCGGGATAATGTACCGATAAGAGCTGTTTTATCGTGTCCCGGTCAATATGCGGAGCAGCAGCACTTAGTTTATCGCCGATCAACTTATGGCGGGTGTCAGAGTGCCGGCCCATCTGGTTGTTTAATGCGCGCATCTCCGGGATAACAAAGTGGTTGGTTGCGTAGATATAACCCTCTGGGGATGTGGCATCAATGCGCCGCACACCCTTATCCGCACCGAAAACCTCAATCAATGCAGCCTGCCCACTCTTATCAGCAACCAGCATAATGGGATTACCGCAGGCCGGGATCTCCCGGATTAAGTCGATGGCCTCATCCACCGTTTGGCACTGGTCCAACACGGCCCTGATAACGGCCCAGAATTGTACCCCGTCCTGGAGCGGGGGCCGCATTCCCTCCCCGGCCCCAACCGGGAACCCACCGGCAGACAGGGTGACCAGCAGACCCTGCTCATTCATCCCCTCGGTGCGCCCGAAGAAGAGAGTTGAGCAGCCAATGTGGGCATAACGGCCCTTCACCCGTGTAGTGCAGAGGCGCAAATCATCCACGGTTTCGCTGAATTCATAGCTACGGCCCGCCAGTACGTGGTTGTTATCCGTAGCCTGGGGCAAGGCGACTAAGTGGCTGCAATGACCGCTTTGTAAATAAGAGAAGGTAAAGTAGGCCATATGCGAAGCCGGGATTTCCAAGACCTCGGCGAAACCCTGGATTTCCTCGTTAATGCCAGGAGAGTAACGGTCATAGAGCGACGTTATTTGCGCAAAGACTTCCGGGGAGAATTTACCTTCCCCGGAGCGAAGAAACTGGACAAATCCGGGAATCTCTTTGATGGCGTGGGCCTGCTGTTGGCCGACTTCATAAGAAGTTCCTTCTAATACGACATGATTAAATGTGGCTTGTTTTACGTGGTTCATTATAGCCTCCTGTGTTGTGTTATAGCTTATTATACGCCGGGGGCGGGGATTTGTCTTTTCATTTCTTGCGGTGGATTTTGCAATTCTTGCGATGAAGACGCCGGGCGACCGCATACGCGGTCGCGGCTGTAGGACAAATTGGTAATTTGTCTCTTATGTAGACAATGTCTGGCAATTGACAATGCCGGGCGATTGAAATCGCGGCTGTGGAACTATGGTGCATTGCACTTTCTTAAGTGCCCGTGATTTCTTAATCACGCTGCACCTGGATGAAATGTGATACGTGAGGCGTGCCCCCCCCCCGTCATCCTGAGCCTTCACATGCTCGTCTTGGACTGCCAAGTCCAAGACATATATCCAGACATCTCGTTAACCGTCTATGAAATCCGTGGTTCAGACTCTTGTCAGAATCACGGATGGTCACGGATTACGGGATGCCA
>JAFGKB010000314.1 GCA_016928755.1 Anaerolineae bacterium
GATGACCGGTAAGCATCAAAATAGGCCAATGCGGAACTAAATGCCGGTACAGGGATGCCACTATCCACAGCCAACTTAATGACCTGTCGCAACGCCGCTTGGTGCCGGGCAACGTCTGCCCCTAGCTCTGGATCAAGAAGTAAGTTTGGCAAGTAGAGGTCACGGGCAAATGCCCGGCGGATCTTTTCTAAAAGCCGTGCTCGAATAATGCACCCGCCCCGCCAGATCCGCGCGATCTCTCCGCAATCCAATTCATATTCATATTCCTGGCTGGCCACACCCAGGAGAGCAAAACCCTGGGCATAGACACAGATCTTCGCCGCATACAGTGCATCCTCCAAGACTTGTACCACCATATCCCGCCCGGCATCAATATGCACCGGTGGTCCGGTAAATATTGAAGAAGCCCTAACCCGCGCCTCTTTATATGTAGAGATGGTACGAGCGGTTACTGCTGCGTTAATGGTCGGCACAGGGACCCCGAGATCGAGTGCATTTTGAGAGGTCCATTTACCGGTGCCCCTCTGCTTAGCAACATCAAGAATCACATCTAGTGTATAGCCGCCGGTTTCTTCATCCTGCTGGGCAAAAATATCACGGCTGATTTCTACCAGGTAAGATTCCAATACTCCCTTATTCCACTCATCAAAGACTGTATATAATGCCTGGTTATCTAACCCTAACCCACGGTGGAGGATATCGTAACTTTCGGCCAAGAGCTGCATATCGCCATACTCAATCCCGTTATGCACCATCTTTACATAGTGTCCGGCTCCACGGGGGCCGATATAAGTTACGCAAGGTTCTCCATCGACTTTAGCGGAGATGGTCTCTAAAAGGGACCTTACCTTATCCCAGGCCTCAGATTGCCCACCGGGCATCAGAGAAGGCCCCCACAACGCGCCATACTCCCCACCACTGACACCCAGCCCAATATAAAGTATGCCCTGGGATTCTAACGCTACACCACGCTTCTCAGTAGCCGTAAAATGTGAGTTCCCCCCCTCAATGAGCAGATCACCGCTCTCAAGATAAGGTTCCAAAGCAGCGATAACCGCATCAACGGGCCGCCCGGCAGGGACCATCACAAAAATACGGTGCGGCTTCTCTAATACAGAGATAAAGTCAGCCACCGATGTCACACCTACAAGACGCTTCCCGGGATTTTGTTCCTGGAAGGCATCGACTTTAGCCTGGTTCAAATCATACCCGGCCACATAATACCCATTGCGCTCCAGGTTCAATGCTAACATCTGGCCCATCACTCCCAGGCCAATAACTCCAATATCCGCTCGTTCTTCCATCTAACTCTCCCCCCCTCTTAATGATGAAACTGACACAAACATTATTATTATATATACCCAATTATCCCAAAAGAAACCCCCGAATTATCCCAAATTATCCCAATTTTTATTTGGGATAATTTGGAAAAACAGATAGCAACGCTTTACCGCTTACTTACCGGAAAAACATATTGTCCATCACATTAACAACAAGTTTCGCAGTCCTCTGCCACGAAAAACGTTGAACATTGGAAAATCCACGTTGCACCAATGCCGCCCGTAAATCTTGATCCACCAATAATTGCAGTAGCCCCTGGGTAATTGCGACTTCATCCAGGGGATCGACCAATAACGCCCCGTTACCGGCAACCTCCGGCAAGCTGGTCGTCGTACTGGTGAGTACCGGCACACCACAAGCCTGAGCCTCCAGAACAGGAAAACCGAAACCCTCATAAAGTGACGGGAAAGCGAAGATGCGTGCTCCAGAAAGCAACGCCGCCTTATCTGCTTCGGCAATATACCCCGTAAAATGCACCCGATTTCTAATCCCCAATTGGTTAACCCGCGCATGAATCGCCTCAGAGAGCCAACCTTTTGGGCCAGATAAGACTAGATTTAGGTCGGGATACTGGGGCAATAACCGGGAAAAAGCACCGATTAAACGGTAGATATTCTTACGCGGCTGAATCCGCCCCAAGTAGAGAATATAAGGGCCGGGAATTTGGTAACGTTCACGGACTGCCGCCAGCATCTCATGGTCTGCTACCGGTTCCAGGTCACGGTTATAACCGGGATAGGCCACGGTTATTTTACTGGCCGGGATATTATAGGCATCGACCAGGGCATGACGAGTAGCCTGGGAATCGACGAGGATATGGGTCGCGACCTTCGCACTCCAACAGGTACTCAAGTCCAGGTAAAGACGCTGTCGCCAAGGATGTGCCTCTGGGAAATAACGGTATCCCAGGTCGTGGATGGTCACCAGAGAGCGTTGCGGGCGGACCAAGGGCAATACGTGGGCCGGAACAAACAGTAGGTCTGGGGAAGTACGCAGTATCTCCCAGGAAAGCCGGAGATGGGTCCACAAACGCGGAAAAGGTATCACACGAGTTGTGGTATAAGGAGGCAATCCATTCCATAAAGCCGGGGATGGGGGAGTACGGAAATAGAGCGTGACACGGAAGTTATGGAGTAGCGGGAGCAACGCGCGCAATAGAGCATAGGAGTATCCCTCTGTACCCGTCGGGCGGTCTGTCACCGCACGGCTGGCATCAAGGCCTAAGACGTGCGGCAATGGCTTCCTCCACAAGTTTACCCGGTGCTAATGTATTGGGAATTTCCGCCAGGTTCTTCGATACCCATTGCATAATTTCTTCACGTCCAGAGAGGAGAGCCGCGGGGTCCTGGGGATAAGAGCGGCGACGCGCTCCCATCGGGAGTACAGCCTTGCCGGCCAATGGTTCCAGCCACTGCTCCCAGGTGGCACTATCGAAGGATGGAGCAAAATCAGGTTGTGGGAGCCAGACCACCGGCTTATCCTCCGGGAACTGGGTGGTCATATCCCGAAGAAATGTAACACTGTCCTTGTAACTACCCGGCAACCATAGGGGCAGCAATCGCCCCAACCGGGCAGCCAGGGGCGCGACTTGGGTACCGGTCTCGATAAGTACGCCTTGAGGTTCTATGCCGGCATCTTCAAACAGACGTTTCCAAACATCAAAAGCCATAACCGAGAAATCCCGGGGATGGCCGGCCTCCAATCCCACAAACCGGTATCCATATTGATCGGCAAATTGTTTAACTGTCTCTCTGAGAGGTGGTTGGGTTCCCCACTCGGCTTCCGGCAAATCAAAGGCCATACGATCCCCTAGTCCCCAATGGTTATGGCCGGTCTTAGCCTGTAACTCGGCAAATTCGGGCCGTCCCTGGATAAAGGCCCAGGGGTTTACAGACCCCAGGCCCCCGACCTGAAACCACTGCCGCTCGCCCGTAAAGTAGCTAGGCCAGGCATAGCGGCAGTTAGAAAAGAATATCGTGCCCCCAGGACGCACATAATTCATAATAAATGAACGGTAAGCGACGGGTAAGTCTAACAGTTTATAGCGAATACGATTGCAATGCTTAATTGCCAGGCGGTCATGGAGCGGGTCATAGTGGTTGATAACGGCCAGGTCACTATTACGGGACGTAATCTGCCCGGACAACCGTTCCCCAAAGGCCTGGTATGCCCGCACATCATCCACCGGAACCGAACAACGGTAGTTGGAGCTAAAACTCTGGGAGAGAAAAGGCACCCCCATTGCCAGTGCCAAATGCGCCACGCCGCCAGCCGGGGAACCGACAATAATCGCATTCCAGGGCCAGTTCAGGTCTTCATAGAGTGAGACCGCCCAGGAGGCTAAATCGTTAGCCATAATGCGCTCCGCCCAAACCGGTTCAACGATGGAATTCAATATAAGCTGTTTGGCAGCGAACCGGGTGGCATGTTTGCCGAAGACAGAAACACTGCGCAATAAGAAGTTTTTCCAGGCTTCTATCTCCCAGACATCTATAAACCTCCCGCGCAGCGCGTCTGCCACAGAACGCATCGCAACGGCAGAACTGCCGGTATAGCTAATCGCTTTCCAAGCCGGCCGTACACCCCTATGACTCACACACCCCTCCTGTAAGACGCCTTATACATAAACAATTTAAATATGCTATGCTCTGGATTAGGTCATTTCTAAAATACTTATCTATTGGGAAATTATTCTTTTACAGACCCTAATACTCTTTCAAGTTTTAGATGACGGGTTAAAAGCAGTCTACATGTGCAGTCAAACTACCCGTCAATCATACCTTGAAGGAGTACTAAGGATTGATCACCATTAACGGTATCGGGACCAAAATCAATACAAAGATTAACACCATCGCCCAACCTATTCTCCGCCGTGCGGCATCTAACGGCGTTATATCATTTAGGGGTGCCGGGTGCCGCGCGCCCATCAACGACGCTAACATTCCCCAGGTAATCCACGTCCCCCCGGCAGTGTTGCCCAGGACAAGCAACGCGATCCCCCATCCAAAGCACAGAAAGAGAAAGAGCCGCCCGATTTTCCAAGCATTTTGTCCCCACATAGCATAGGCAATATGGCCCCCATCAAACTGTCCAATAGGGAAGAGATTTAAGGCCGTCACCAACAGACCGGCCCAGGCGGCAAAAGCCATCGGGTGAAGCATTACATCTACCCCACCCGCGGGCAAAGGCTGCCCGAAAATAAAATATTTGACCATAAAATAGAGCAGGGAATTCCCTTCTACATAGAACGACTCAGAGGTGGGTAAAGGCTGTACCTGGGATAACGACAGACCAATGACCAGGAACGGCAAAGCCAGGATCAAGCCACCCAAGGGGCCGGCCGCGCCAATATCAAATAACGCCTTACGGCTGCGCATAGGGCCACGTTGCACAATTAGCGCGCCCATCGTCCCGAAGATACTCAAGGGTAAGGGGATAAAGTAAGGCAGACTTACCGGTGATCCGTATCGCAGGCCCACGAAATAGTGGCTCAACTCATGGCTGGTCAGGATAGTCAACAGTGTCCCGGCAAAGGGTAACCCCAAGACCAAATCACCCAGATCGGCAAGTGGGTCCGCACCTTCGTTGAGAGCACCGATAAAGAGCACCGAGATCAAGGTCGCGATAAAAAGCAACCCGTTGATCCACGGGCGATTTTGCGGGGCATCAACGACCCCCGGAACAGCTTGCAAGATATGTACCCCGCCCTCCTCATAAAGTACCGGGGTATAGCCCAACGCTGCTAGGCGGGCGCACAATTGCTCAAATATCGTATCCTGATCATCACCCAAAAGCTGCCCGGAAAACTTTACCAGGGGATGTTCTCCAACCTCCAGTAAGGTGACGGCTTCGATTTCCATAAGTCCGGCCAACGCTGTGGTCAATTTATCCAACATAGCGCGTTCCGGTGTGGGGTTGATATCCAAATTTCCCATATATTATCCCCTCTAAACTATACCCTCCAACAAAATTACGTTTTACGCATCGCGTTTCACTAACTCATAATACCACATAAATGCTAAGTACGCATTTTTCGCTGGCCAGACAGCAGCAAAGCAGCAACGATAGCGCCCAAACATAACGACCATACTAGATCCATACGTTGGCCCCAAAGAAACGGTACTGGGTCGGCACGCCAGAAAGATAAAGCCGCTGCTCCACAAAAATATATCACGAGTGCCCAGCCACCAGATGTACCGGACACCGGCGCGCTAATAATAGCCAGTGCCAAAGCTAAGCCGGCACCTATGGCCTGAACAGCATAACGGGGCAGGACAGTATGATAAAGGTCCGGGCCGGCTGTGATTGCCCAACGTGCCCAGGGAGGGACGCTCAAGACCTCACGTCCCCAGGCACAGCCTAAGCCGGCACAGCCCCACCAGGCTCCGGCAATCACACCTAATGCGGCGGGGGTTACCAGACTTACCAGTTTTGCCGGTGGTTGTTGTACTCGACGACACCAAAGTAAAAGGGCCAGCAAGCCACCGGCCAGGGCAAAGTCCCCTTGTATGCCCCCGGTCATACGGAATCTCAGGATGGCAACGGGATGTTGGGCGAAGTAGTCGCTATGATAAACGCCATATCCCAACCGGCCGACACTCAACGCGCCCAGGACGATAGACCACAAGAAAGAGGTTAATTGGTTACGGCGTATATTATGCCGTGGAGCCTGCCACCAAAGCCAGCCTAACCCTACGGCATAGCCCGCAATGATTTTCAATACATAATCCGATAACCACCAAGGTCCAAAGCGCATCATAATCCTAGAATAGTCAAAACAACAGATAGTCAAATCTTATAAAAAACACAGCCCCCTTATGCGCTAAGGGGGCTGTGTTTTAAAAGTGAGCAATTACTTAAGCTCGACGACGGCACCGGCAGCTTCGAGCTTACCCTTGGCGTCTTCAGCAGCTTCCTTGGAAACAGCTTCCATAACGTTGGTGGGGGTAGCTTCTACCATATCCTTAGCTTCCTTCAAGCCCAGGCTGGTGAGCTGGCGAACGGCTTTAATAACATTAATCTTCTTAGGACCAACATCCTTGAGGACGACGTCGAACTCAGTCTTCTCTTCCTCAGGTTCCGCAGCGGCGGCGGCGGGCATCGCACCCATCATAGCCACAGGAGCAGCCGCGCTGACGCCCAGCTTATCCTCAAGCATTTTAACCAGTTCAGAAGCCTCCATCAAAGTCAGGCCACTGATTTCTTCTACCAAATTCTGCAAATCTGCCATTTTAAACTTCCCTCTTTAATATTTATTTATTTTTTATGAATAAAAGGTACTGCAATCTTACCTTGAATTTAAGCCTTATTAAAGGCGTTTGCTTTAAGCGGCTGCCTGGGCAGCGCTATCTCCGTCTTCCAGTTTATCAACATAAGCCTGCAGAACATTGACCACTTGGCGAATGCCACTGGCTACAGTGCCCACAACCTGGCTGGCAGGAGCGTTGATAGTTCTCAAAACATGCGACAGCAAAACCTCGCGGCTTGGTAGGTCCGCAATGGCCAATGCTTCAGCAGCGGACAAGAAACGGCCTTCGAGCAAAGCTGCTTTTACTATGAACTCCCCGGACTCAACATCCTTGGAGAAATCACGAAAAACAGCCGCGACCGGTGGGACATCCTGATGACAGAATGCTACCATCAGCGGCCCGGTGAGCAACCCGGCAGGGGGTTGCAAACCTTTTTCGTTTAGCACATGAGTAAGTAATGTGTTCTTAACAACAAAAACCAGCGCGTCCTTTTCCCGGACCCGGTGACGCAAGTCTTCCATCTGCTTAACTGACAAAGCAGAATGTTGAGCCATAACGCAACCTTGACTCTGCTCAAGTTGCTCTGTATATTCAGCAACGAGTTCTTCCTTACGAGCGCGTGATATAGCCAACCTTTCTCACCTCCTTTTTAAGATTCCGCTTTTCTGCCTAATGCCTGAAAAGCGCGGTTCGCTTTTACAACAAAAAAAAGTCCCTACTACCTACCGTAGCAAGGACTTACTCTCTCAAGCCAGTCGCACAAAGCGACAAGGAAAATTCCTGAGGAGAAAGCCTGGTCTTGCCTCGGCAGGTCATTAAGCGCCTGGGACGCACCTGCTGTCTTTGACAGACAAGCTTAACCCTAAAATTATCTAATCTCTAGAGACCAACCTCCAAGGCTAATGCCGCAGCCGGGTCAACCTTAACACCAGGCCCCATAGTGGGAGCAAGTGTAACACGACGGACATATAGCCCTTTCAAAGCAACGGGGCGAACCCGTCGAATAGTATCCATAATAGCCGTCAGATTGCCCATCAACTGTGTAGTAGAGAAACTGGCTTTACCAATAGGGCAATGAATGTTGCCAGAGCGGTCCACGCGGTACTCAACTCGTCCGGCCTTGGCTTCGTCAATAGCATTGGCGAGGTCTTCAACCTTGACGACCGTACCGGTCTTGGGGTTAGGCATCAAGCCACGCCGTCCCAAAACACGACCGAGACGACCGACTTTGGACATCATTTCGGGCACAGCGATAGACACATCGAAATCTACCCAGCCATCCATAATCTTCTTGATGCCCTCATCGTCGGCGATGATGAAATCCGCACCGGCCTCACGGGCCACGGGTTCGGCTTCCGCAGAAGCAAACACCAGGACCCGCACCGTCTTCCCCAGACCATATGGCAACCGTACTACACCACGAATTTGCTGGTCAGAGCGACGGGGGTCTAAACCCATTCGCAGGTGCAAATCAATAGTAGCGTCAAAGCCAACATAACTCACCTCTTTCACCAGCTCAAGAGCTTCTTGGGGTGAATAGAGCTTCATATGTTCAACTTTTTGAACAACGTCTAAATACTTTTTTCCTCTTCTTGTCATTCTTATACCTCTGTGGTTTAACGGGGGATACCCTCCCACTCAATCAGGATTTAGCCCTCAATCAAAATACCCATACTGCGGGCGGTACCGGCAATCATAGCCTCCGCGCCCTCAATATCGTTAGCGTTAAGATCTTTCATCTTGGTTTCGGCGATCTCACGCAACTGCTGGCGGGTAATGCGGCCAACCTTATCACGGTTAGGCTCAGAAGACCCTTTGGGAACCCCGGCGGCCTTACGCAACAGGTCGGGGGTCGGGGGGGTCTTCAAAATAAATTTGAATGATGAATCCTGAAAAATCGTAATCTCTGCCGGGACAATATTGCCGGCCATTCCAGATGTCTTAGCATTGTATTCTTTGCAGAAAGCCATCAAATTGATGCCGTGCTGGGCCAAGGCCGGCCCAATAGGGGGCGCGGGATTGGCTTTACCGGCCGGAATCTGCAACTTTACAACGGCTTTTACTTTCTTCTTCGCCATTCTTCAAAACTCCCTCTCTGGGTTTTATCTCACCCAGGCGCTTACAAATCTAATTTTTCTCTACCTGTAAGAAATCTAATTCCACAGGGGTTTCACGTCCAAAGAATGAAACCAGGACGCGCACCTTGGTGCGTTCTTCGTCAATACCTTCCACTAATCCAATAAAGTCGGCAAATGGACCCTCAATAATGCGTACCTTCTGACCAATTTTGAAAGTCGCCCGTACTTGTGGCGCAGTAGCTTCCATACGCCGCAGAATCTTCTGCACAGCTTCCGGACGTAGCGGGGTCGGTAAATTACCCATCCCCACAAATCCCGTAACGCCAGGGGTATTACGCACTACATACCAAGAATCATCGGTAAGGGCCATCTGTACCATAATATATCCGGGGAAGAGGCAGCGCTCAACAGTGCGCCGCTTGCTATCTTTAATCTCAATCTCTTCAACCGTAGGAACTACCACCTCAAAGATAAAGTCCTGCATATTCATAGATTCAATGCGCTGGTCCAGGTTGTGCTTAACTTTGTGCTCATACCCCGAATAGCAATGAATCACATACCATGCACGTTGGTCCTCGAGTTCCTCACCCTCAAGCGGGGCAAAGGGATCAGGCAGAACCCCCACTGGCTCCACGTCCTCTTCTGGCTCAGATTCTTTCTGTGCCATAGAGACCGGGACAGGGACCTCCTCTTTAGCTGTTTCCAGACCGAATCGCTCCAAGATATTATCTTGGGAAAGCGATTCAGGAAGAGATTCTAGATCTATCTCTTCTTCAAAGGAATCATCTACAGGTATCTTTTCCTCTTCAGGTGGAAAATCATTAACCATAAAAGGTTCAGACCTCTTCTCCCTGACCAATCAGGTAAGCTGAGACCAATAAAGCCACAACTATAACTACACCCAGAATGATAAACAACCAATTCTGGCTCACAACACCACGAAGCAGCCAACTAAAGAAATAGTCAGCTAACCCCAAAAAGATAGCCATCGCAAAAGTAACGGCTAGAACCAGTTGGGTCATCGTGATAGCGTCATCACGGGTTGGCCAGCGTACTTTACGCAGTTCTGCTCGTGTTTCTCGGAAATAGCGAGTAAGGCCGCTTTCCTTACGTATATTTTGTTGGCTAGTCACCTAGTCCCCCTTCTACTTCGCAATTCATCCCTACACTTTAAGACACCGTCCAAGCTAATGGCGGTGTCTTAAAAAAAGGCAGGCGAGGCAGGAATTGAACCCGCAACCTACGGTTTTGGAGACCGTTGCTCTCCCAATTGAGCTACTCGCCTACGCAAAACAGTTACTTAGTCTCGCGATGCGCAGTATGTGCCTTGCAACGCGGACAGTACTTCTTCAATTCAAGGCGACCGGAATCATTACGCCGGTTCTTCTCTGACGTATAATTCTGTTCCTTGCACTCGGTGCAAGCCAGAGTAATTGTCAAACGTACAGCTTTTTTCTTAGCCATAAATAATCCCCATCTCAATTAATAAATTGAAAAGGCTTTAGCCTTTCTGAGCCCACAATCAGACTTGAACTGATGACCCCTTTCTTACCAAGAAAGTGCTCTACCGACTGAGCTATGTGGGCATGCCACTTCTTATCTTTTAAATAAAAAAGGTGGGCAGAGGCGGATTCGAACCACCGAAGGCTTAGCCAGCTGATTTACAGTCAGCCCCCTTTGGCCACTTGGGTATCTGCCCACATTATTAAACACTTAAACTACAAAGCCGACGGTGGGAATTGAACCCACATCCCTCCGCTTACAAGGCGGATGCTCCGCCGATTGAGCTACGTCGGCGTATCGCAACCATTAACACAACGCCATTGCAAAGGGCTATTACATTTTCCCACCCCAAGCAGCCGTAAGTATACACAAGTCCAAAAATTTGTCAACCCCTCTATCAACCAAAACGCTGCTTAGAAACCACCCGGCGCTCCAAAATAGCCTTTAACTGCGCCGGTGATTCAGCGTAGACCGGATCAAAAGTCACACCGGGATAGTATTGTTCAAAGAAAGCGTGAATATCCTCCGGCCACCATTGAGGGTTCACCACCGTAATCACGCGCTCGGTTAATCCCGGCCCATAGGCCGCATCATCGGCACTGGTCCCAATAGTAGGCTTGAACGTCGTCCAATAGCGTTCCGCGGCCGCGATCCAGGTCCAATCCGCCTGTGGCGGGAAGAGCAAATAATGCCGGCCATAAGGCTCGCGGGGCTTGCACATATGGGATTCTTTGTATTTAGCAGCGCCGGTATCACTCTCAACCGGCGGCTCTTCCTCCCCCGGTGAGGGTGACACAATTGGCTCATCCCAGGTGGGGTCAGAAGTGTCCTTGATGGAAATCATATAATCCACCAGCATTGGCACCCATGCCTCAAAGTCATAGATGCGCCACTGACCACCGGCGGAACCTAGGGTAAAGAGGTGCGCGCCGATGACGTAGTAATCCTCACGCAACCGTTCATCGTACCACGTGATCTGGTCCATCCATTCCTGGAACTCCACCTTCCGTGATTCCAAGCCCAGGTTTGCCTCGGTCAGGAAGAGCGGCACTACTTCATCACGGGGGATAAGGAAATCCTCATACCACCAGCGGTAGCGACAAGCCAATGAGCCGCGATTAGGATAGGTGGGTTTGCCGGGAAGCGGTTCTCCGTACCATTTCTGCATAGGATAAGCATACTCATGCAGGGCCAGGGCATGACCGCCGGCTTTGGCCGCGCTAAAGACCCCGGTATTCACAATCGCCTCGATCTCCTCCCACTCCGGCACCCCCAAGCTATAGCCAAACATAGCGAGTTTATAGCCTTCCTGATTGGCGAACTCGATGAAGTGCACGAAGAGTTCCCCCAGTTTGCCATGTCCTTCTGGGCCGGCCGGGTCCATCTCATTGGTGATTTCCCAGAAATCAACGTATTGGCGATGGGGTTCCCACTTGGGCAGCAGATTATCCAGCACCCGGCGGGCCGTCTTGCGCAAATCCCCATCCAACGGGGGGGACTCCACCAGGTGTCCATCAGCACCCTTCATATAACGCCCCACCGTCACAGTTTCGGGATTGATTTTTTTAACATCAGCCAGCATACCGATACCTTCAACGGCCTTAACCGTCGTCATCTTTGCCCCGGCGGCCTTTAACTTCTTCAGTGCACCAATCGTACCACCAGACAAAATCGCATGGATTCCAAGTTTACTAGGCATACCCCATCCTCCCTTCTCACTGAGAATGTAAGAAATCTCTTTAACTATTGTAGGGGAAAATAGCATAAAATGCAACCTTAAAACTATTGACGGAAGGGCGTGTTCAGGTATACTGTTAAGGTTATGTCCGTTTACTAACACCGATTAAATATAACAAATGGGGCAAAACTTGAAAACGAGTGTAATCGTACCGACTTATAATGAAAAAGAAAATATCAGAGCGCTGGTTACCATGTTATTGGAACTCCCAATAGCGGCCAGCGTGATTGTGGTTGACGATAACTCCCCAGATGGCACCGGAGAGATTGCCGACCGTTTAGCGGCTGAAAATACAGGGCGCGTCCATGTGATCCACCGTCCCGGGAAATTAGGGCTAGGCACGGCCTATATCGCCGGATTTAAGCATGCTCTGCATAACGGCCAAGATTTAATTGTCACAATGGATGCCGATTTTTCACACCATCCCCGCTATATTCCAGGGATGATAGAGAAGATTGAAACGGGCTATGACCTAGTCATCGGCAGTCGTTATGTAACCGGGGGAGGGACCATTGAATGTGCTGCGCTCCGCAAGTTCCTCAGTTGGGGCGCGAATGCCTTTGCCCGCACGTTGTTAGGGTTGCGGGCACATGATACTACCGCCGGCTTCCGCTGTTACCGGCGTGAGGTGCTGGAATCCATTGCACTAGATAGGATTTTCTCCAGTGGGTATTCGTTCCTGATTGAGATGCTTTACAAAGTACAACATCAGGGCTGGAAAGTCGGAGAAGTGCCCATTATCTTCCAAAACCGGCAGCAGGGTAGTTCAAAAATCTCCAAGAACGAGATCCTCAAGGCGCTACAAACAGTTTTAAAACTCTTCTGGACCAGAGGTAAGGATTAACATGCCCAAACATTTCGAAGAAGTTACATGTAATCTCTGTGGTGCGGATAACACCAAAGTCCGTTTTCCCTCAACGTTAAAAGAAAATGCCGAGGGCAATTGGGGCGCTTATGCCTGTACCAATGGCGGCTATGGCTACCACGCACCAATTGTGGAATGCAACAAATGTGGCCTAGTATATATGAATCCCCGGCGGCTTTCCACCGAGGTTATGGATCTCTATGCTGCCGTTGAGGACCCGCTGTATGTGGAGGAACGGGAAGGTCGTATCCTGACTTTTGAACACCACCTGCGCCCTTTAGAAAGATATACCGGAGCACCCAATCACCGCCCGCTTCTGGATGTAGGTGCCCACACCGGCGTATTTGTGGAGATTGCCGCGCGGCACGGTTGGGATGCCTGGGGGGTAGAGCCTAGCCATTGGGCAGTGGAACAGGCCCGGACCAATGGTTTGCAGATGTGCGAGGGTACGTTGGAAGATGCCGGGATCCCCGACGCAGAATTTGACGTTGTCACAATGTGGGATGTTATTGAACACCTCACCGATCCCATGCGTACCTTGGCGGAATCCTGGCGCGTGCTCCGACCTGGGGGCTGGCTGGTCATCCACACCATTGATATCGACAGCCTCTTTGCCCGTGTGATGGGCGGCCATTGGCCCTGGTTAATGGAGATGCACCTCTACTACTTCTCCCGGAAGTCGCTAGGGGCAATGCTGAATAAGACCGGGTTTAAGGTGCAATGGATGGGGGCACAGGGACGCTATCTGCGGGCCGGTTACCTAGCCAGTCGGGTCACGGCCTTGATGCCTTTTGCCGGCAAGCCCTTGGAGTGGCTGGTTACCAAGCTCAACTTGCGCGGGCTGGCATTGCGCATCAACCTAGGGGACTTGTTCACCACTTACGCCCAGAAGCCAGAATAACAAAGCTACATTTTATCTAATCAGTCCTTGACATAAGCTGTTTCCTGGGACATAATCAATTATAAGTTCTTCCAGGAGGTGGCTAATTATGAGGACGTTTACCAAGCCCTATGTTTTCGCCAGCAGGTGCCTGGGTTTTGCAAAGTGCCGTTATAATGGAGCGACGATCCCCGACGCTTTTATAGAGCAGCTCAAACCCTACGTAACCTATGAAACGACCTGCCCCGAAGTAGAAATTGGCTTGGGGGCACCGCGTGAACCGGTGCGGATGATCTTAAGCGACGAGAAGCCCCACCTGATACAACCCGCAACAGGCAAAGATGTCACGGTTGAAATGGAGACCTTTGCCA
>JAFGKB010000069.1 GCA_016928755.1 Anaerolineae bacterium
ATTAATGTTGCTTCATGAGCCAGACGTAGCCATCTTCAAGACCGGGACGAGTGGTGACCGGGTCTCCATAATCCGGGGGATGCGCGCCCACCAAGCGATACTGGGTCCCCTCAGCCAAGTGCAGCATAGAGACCACAGTCAGGCCATTATCAGGCTTGCGAGGTTGGGTGGTAGTCACCGTCCATACCTGCCCCTCCGCAGCCTGCATCAAATCAGCAGGACTACCCCGGAAGAGAATCTGCCCCTTGGATAAGACCGCCAGGTCATTACAGGTTTGGCCGATATCCTCAACGATGTGAGTAGAAAGAATGACAACCCGCTCAGCCGCCAAATCCACCAACAGATTGCGGAAACGGATGCGCTCTTCAGGATCCAATCCGGCGGTAGGCTCATCCACGATCAAGATGCGGGGATCACTTACCAATGCCTGGGCGATACCCACGCGCCGCTTCATCCCGCCGGAGAAGCCCTTGATTTTGCGCCCAACCACATCAGCCAAACCCACCAGCCCCAGAACTTCATCGACCCGCTCTTTGCGGGCGGATGGATCGTGCATTCCTTTCAGGATTGCCATATAGTCCACAAATTGCCAGGCAGTGAGATCAGGATAAAGCCCTAACTCCTGGGGTAGATACCCCAACATCGCCTTCACGGCCTCTTTTCCCTTGGTAGTAGCGATATCATGCCCCTCAACCAAGACACTACCGCCGGTTGGATTGATAATCCCCGCCAGGATACGCATCAACGTCGTCTTACCGGCTCCATTAGGTCCTAACAAACCGAACATGCCCCCATCAATCTCCAGGTTAATACCGTTGAGAGCCGTAACTGCTTTCGCCCCTTTACCATAAACTTTCTTTAAGTCTTGAATTTTAATCATTTTGATACATCCTTATTTAATATAACGCTCTTGCTTTTTTAATAATGCCCAGGCAGCGATAAGAAACACCAGGGCCAACCCGGCCAAGAAGATCTGATTCGCCCGCAGTACGCTGTGTTCCGCATTCAGGGCACCCATAAAGACAAAGAAGTACCGTGCCCACCGGTCTTGCACAAACCAGCCCCGCGCCAATAGTTCAAAGATCCACACCCCACCCACAACAAGCGAGCCGGCGGTGCTGTTAGCACTAGCAAAGGCCATCACACACCCCAATGCCATCAACACCGTGGTGGGCACCAACCAGGCTAACTGACGCAGTGCCAGGTTACCCAGTGAGTTCAAGGTAACATCCATGCATACCAAGTAACCCTGGAAAGTTAAGGCCGCTACCGAGACAACAACCAAGACTAAGCCCAGGCGGGCGGCCAGGGTAAGCCACGCAGGAAGGGGAGTCGCAAAGAGCAATTCTAGGGCCGGATCATCCAGGATCGAGTGGGCTGCCATAACGCCTCCCAGTAACGGCAAAGTCACACCCAAGAAACCACGCGCTGTGGGGCCGGAGATAGTAGGATCATCTTGCATAAGGATAACCAGTATCGCAAAGAGACCCCACAAACCGGCAGATAACCAGATATGGTCCAGCTTAAAGGTGCGTAATAAATAGCTAAGGGAAATCGAATACCGTTTCATCATCCGCTCTCCCTATCGCTCCACAGACCGCTCGCGCCAGGCCAGGAAACGCTCAAGAGCCACCAAAACGATAACGACACAACCCAGGAGCACCGCGATATTCAATGCAGCATCGGTCGCGGTATGTAGCACATCGCCTTTGCCAAAGGGGGTCTCGAACCAGCCTTCCAAGGCAAAGACACCCACAGGGGTCAACAATGTGCCGTTTAACGTCGGGAACCGCTCCGGGTTAAGAAAATTTCCCCAGAACCAGTAACCGGTAAACAAAATCTGGTAGACGCGCACCGGCATCACCAACGGGCAGGCCAGAGAGAAAGCCGCTATGAAAGCATAGGCCGGGACGATAATTGCGACAAAGGCCAACAGGACATTAGGGACCAGAGACACCGGCATCCCTTGCACTAAGGATAATGCGCAGAGAAGAACAGTACACATGAAAACCGGGGTAAGTACCGAAAACAACACGCCAAAATACTTCCCCAAGATATAGACCCGGCGTGACAGCAAGGTACTGTGGAGCAGTTCCTCCACCCCCAGATGTTCATCACGGACCAGCCGGTCCGCCATCGCGATACCACCAACCACGGGCAATAACATATTTAACGAGAAGGCCATCATGCCGGCATATTGCAAGATCTCAATATCACTCAGGTCATAAGGAGCCATCGAATCGGCCCCCAGGGCCAAGCTAAATACACAGGCCAACCAAAAACCCCAACGCCGGACAGACATCCGGTATTCGTAACGCATAACACCATAAAACGTTCTCACAGAAACCTCCAGAATACGACAAACATTAACAAGATAAGTTTACAAAAGGACGGTCACGCCCAACGAGGTAAACTGCGCCCTGGAATCTTCACCGAGTACAACGCCACCAGGACCAGGACAAAGGCCAAGCTCAATAGCAGCACCGGGCTATTCCAGAACTGCTGGTAGTAATAGAAACTTTGCGAGACGACAGGATAGAGCAACAGCCTAGATAGCGGGTGGTTAACAGATCCTTGGCCTAGATAACGGCCCAACCACACACAATAGGACAGGGTAATGGCATTCATACTGCCAATCCACAGCGAACCTAATAAAGCCACCGCAGAGAGGAACGTCATCGGCCCTAACCACCCCAGGATTAAGTCCCCCAACACACCGGTAGAGAGGAAAGGAAGTAACCCCAATGTCGCAACCAGCATTAAAAGCAGGTTGAAACCAAAGACCAGTACCAAACGAGACAAGAGAACTTGTTGGGGTGAGGTCGGTGTGGAAAGCAGTAACTCAACTGCCGGGTCATTCTCCGGCCCGTAGACCAACGCCACACAGGCCGCGGCGACCAGGGGAGCCATAAAATGGATAACGGCAATGTCACAAGCTATCACGGCCAGGATATAGCCCAACACCATAACACCTATGGAGGTCGGCCATATATCACGGCGCACCAACGGGACCTGAGCTTTTAGTAGTTGTAGGAGATAGTGAAATGCCACCGGGTGTCTTTGCGGAGTATGGACTTGCGCCAAGGCACGGTCCACCAAGTCAGACGGAGCCGCAATATCCTGATTTTCCGCTATCAGTGTACCGGATACCGATTTCCAAAACGCCAGCTCGGCCCGGCATTCCGAACACGTTTGCAGATGGCGTTCCAGTTCTTGGCACTGTTCAGCATCCAACGTACCGGCCACGTATAACGGCACCCAATCCATATAGTTCAAATGTTCGTTCATTTCACATCCTCCCCAGACACACCCTGCCCGGATAGAATCCCGCGTAAACGCTTTTTGGCATAGCTCAGACGGCTTTTCACCGTGCCCACCGGACACTTGCACACACGCGCCACTTCTTTAAGGCTCAGGCCCTGGTAAAAGATCAGTTCCAGGATTGCGCGATGTGAGGGCGAGAGACGAGCTATTCCCTGACGCAAAAGCTCTGCATCTTCCTGGGATGTAACCCGCTCATCAGGCCCGGGATCTCCATCCGGCAGCACCTCCAAATGCTCCACATCCACCGGGAGGGAGCGGCCCCGCATACTATTTAGAGACTTATGGTGTACGATGCCCAACAACCAAGAGAGCACACGCCCTTCCCCCCGGAATCGCCGCGCCCCTTGCCAGACGGCCACCAGGCTATCTTGTACCACATCTTCAGCCGTTGCAGGGTCAGCCGTCAGCCGCAGAGCATAGGCATACATCCGCTGCCCGTAAGCCGCGTACAATTCCCGCAGTGCCTCCGCATCGCCCTTGGCGATACGGCGTATATATTTAACGTCATCCTCTTCGTGCCAGGTCATTCCTTGGTCCAGCAAAAGTTGTATAGTTTCTACCATTAGTTCACCTGTTTCCCCATCAACGCGCGCACGTCTATTGGTGACAGCAGGTGCACTTATTCTACGCGATTCTTGATGGTTGCGTAGTAAGCCTTCCTGCCGTCCATTAGTATGTCACAGGAAAGGGGGAAAAGGTTCAAAATTCATAAGGAGAGGATTATAGACAGGATGAACAGGATTTGCAGGATTGACAGAGGTTATTTTAAACACGGATTTGATAGATGAAATGGATTGGGATAGATTTTATGATTTTTGGACAGGATTAACAAGATTCACAGGATTTTTCTTATCTGCGTTTATCCGTGTGCATCTGCGGTTAATGAAACGATGCCCGCGTGATTAACGACCGTGCGATTGGCAACAGAACATCCGCATCATCCGCCTGACGGTAAATCGCCGCCCGGCGGTAAACCACCGGGCTACACACAAACCGCGCCCTGTAAACAGGGCTTATGTGTGCACACCAGAAAGCCCGCTTCAGCGGGCGTGATTCCCTAGCACGGGTGTTTACGCCCGTGC
>JAFGKB010000070.1 GCA_016928755.1 Anaerolineae bacterium
GCTTGCAAACGGGTTAAATGCAGAAACTGCCAGCGCAATGTGGTCTTATGCGATAACCGCCGCAGGTGTCCCATTTGCGGTCAAGATGCTGTATAAGTAACCACTCATATGGATAACGAATCCTTTGTAGACCTGGAAATCCGCATCTTCGCCAAGCAAGAAGATAGATACCCGGTAGAGATTACCCTGGCAGGCGAACAGGAATTCCCGAAAGGTATTCTGGCGGCGGATATTCTCCCCTGGGAACCTGGGGAGTCGCCAACAGAGAATGGGAAACGCCTTTTTGAAAAGCTCTTCGGCGATCCCAAACTACGCAGCGCGTGGGATCAGGCACGGGGTAGGTCTTCCCAACGCCGCATTCGCTTATGGATTGATACAGAGGCCGGTGAACTCCATACCCTACCCTGGGAACTGCTGCAAGAAGAAGAACGTGGTACCGTCCCGCTCTCTGCCGATGCAGACACCCCCTTTTCACGCTACCTCCCCATCACAGAACCTTGGGGAAAGTTAGTAGAGAGCCACCCATTGAAGGTACTGGTCGCCATCTCCAATCCAGGAGACCTGGACCTCTATAACCTGACGGCCATTGATACAGAGAGTGAGCGGGCGATACTTCAGGATGCAGTAGAGGGGATGGAGAAGGAGATACAGTTAGATTTCCTTGAAGGCCCTGTGACCTTGGAAAACCTGGAAAGCGCATTACAAAAAGGATACCATGTATTACATTACATCGGGCATAGCGCATTTAGCGAACGCAAACAACAAGCCGCCCTCTATCTTCAAAACGCAGCCGGGGATACAGAGATTGTCACCGGCGAGCAGATTTTGGATATGCTCAAACGGCAGAAAATCCAGCTCCGGCTGATTTACCTATCGGCATGTCAAAGCGCAACACGTTCCGCAACCGATGCCTTTATCGGCATCGGGCCACAACTGGTAAGCGCAGGTGTGCCCGCCGTTATCGCAATGCAAGATATTATAGCGGTGAAGACTGCACGCCAACTCGGCCATACATTTTATGAACGGTTGGCTAACCACGGAACTGTAGACCTGGCGCTGAACGAAGCCCGCAGTATGTTATTGACGGCGGAACGTTCTGACGCAACGATACCGGTGCTCTTTATGCGTAACCAAGATGGACGGATACTACAAACGGAGAACGACAACGCTTCGGTGCTGGCAAACTTACCCCTCTGGGCAAAAATTACAACGGCTCTTGTGACCTTGCTAATCATCATAACCTTGGCGACAACTACAGTTAGCAATTTACAACAAGCCCTCCCGACACCAACGCCTGACCCGTTGCCCTTGATTACAGAGGTACGTATCCCAGGGCAATACCTCATCCTGATTGCCAATTACCACCGGCAAGGGGATTCTGAAGAACTAAACGCAGGACGGCGCATCTACCAACTCTTACAAGAATATACAACCCATCTGGGGAAGGAGCCCGTTTTGCGCGTTGCCTGGGATCCAGGAGTGGTTATCCAGACCCCGAATGAGGCGCAACGCTGGGGTGAGAAACACCAGGCCACAGCCGTGGTTTGGGGCTGGTACGATGGAGCAGGATTTAACAGCTTCTACCGGCTTATTGATACCGACAATGCTGCGATCCCGGCTCTATCAGATTTACCGGAAGAGTACCTGGAAGGCCAGCAAAGCCTGCGGGATTATGTACGGGCAGACCTCCCCACAGCCGCGAGCTATCTCACACTATTGGGCACCGGATGGGTCGCCGCTTACCAGGAAAACGGGGAAGCCGCGTTAGCTATATTACAAATTGCTGAAGAAGCCTGGCGAGAAGTCGCTGAGGAAGAACAGAAAGAGTTACAGGAAAATGGGCTGGGTATGGGGAATCTCTACTGGCTACAGGCATGGATTTACGATGAGGTCATTGACGACCCGGCGCGAGCCGCCCAAGAATACCAACGGGCAATGGCTGTCGAAGGGCCATATGTAATCCTTAACCATTACAACCTAGCACTGAAATATCGCGATTTAGGAGATTTGGAGAACGCGGTTATCCATCTACAAAGCTTCATTGAGCAAGCTCCGGCAGATATTGACTATTTACTACCGGTGGCCTACCTGGACTTAGGGAATGTCCTTAATGAACTAGGAAAGACCGAGGAAGCAGAAAACGCATATAATACCGGGGAACAGCTAGACCCCTATGAACCGGGATTCAACTATAATCGTGGCCGGTATGCATATAAACGAGAGGATTGGCAAGCATCCGAGGCTTACTACAACCAATCCCTTGAATTAGCACCCGATTATCCCCTGCCCTATTACGGGTTGGCATTAGTACATCTTATACAAGGGGATACTGTAATAGCGCAAGCTGAGTACGAAAAAGCCATCGAACTTACGCCGGTATGGGTTGAGGATGCTTACGATACCTACCAGGAAGCCTTGGATAACCTGGACGAATTGGTGAACAGCCATCCAGAACTGGAAGGGGGAGCGAAACCACTACGAGAGATGTTACAAGCAGCAATGTCAGCTACAGAATTATGACAAAGCCTCCGAAAAAGCGCGTTTCAACAAATCAAGAACACCCAACTCTTCAGCCATCCGACGTAAATAAACCTCATCTAGTTGATTATCTTGAATTTTAAGTACTCCCAAAATATCGCGCCACTGACGATCAGAAACTTGATTACCTAGTTTATACCACTCAAGTTTTGCTAGGATAATATCCTCAGCACTAACAACATAAGCAGATTGCTCTATAGACTCTCCTAACTGAAGCAACTGGCGACGTGTCAATTGAGCACGATCAAAAGCGCGAGGCTTGGCAATAAAAACATCAACTTTAAACATCGTATCCATATGCAAAATGTTAAAAGAGGCATTCCGTTTTACAGCATCTCGAATCATACTCTCATCAGCATAAAAAGCATCGCCTAAAGCTTGTATAAAAGGCTCTACATCATCCAGTCTCATTAAACTTACCAAATCGACATCCATAGTTGCTCGCATAACCCCATGAATGGCACTCGCTAATGAACCCCCAATGGCATAAGGGATATCCAGGTTCTCTAAAATATCAGCAACATAAAGCGTAATCTCTATAGGCGTCATTAGGGACATAATTTATTCTCTAATATAGGGCCATACACTTGACTGGCTAAATCTTCCCCTAATACAAGGTCTGCCAAGCGTCGCTGATGTTGTACAAAGGTCTCATCAGGGTAACGTTGTTTTAAACCAGCTAATGCTAGAGTGTGTACTGATTGATACATTTGGTTAACCAAAGCTAACTTACGATGTATTGGCATCTTACGCAAGTGTGCAACTTGTATAGCTTCAATCTCAGGGGCAGTATCTAATGATAAAGTCATTATTATCCCTCCATCAACTTACTTACAATATGAGTGTACCACAGATTATTACGTCTGCGATATCAATGAGTTGTCACCCATATGCTTCATGCTATTATAGCCCTATGAAAAATCGCCAATACCCTATTGTACTATTTATTAGTCTGTTGCTATTTGTATCCTGTGCAGCCCCCACACCTACACCAGTACCGCCTACCCCCACTATAACACCAAGCCCGGCCCCAACCAACACACCAACCCCGACACCTACCCCCACACCCATACCACCTTTAGCCCTAACCTTTAACTGGCCCGAAAGCGTACCGGCATTACCGCCTGTACCCGTAGCAGTGGAACTCATTCCACCACCGGGTATTACACCCCAAGTAGATGTTTACGCAAAGGTAGTAGATCCAGAAGGAACTACCTACCAAGAGTTCACACTGACGAATAGTGGCAGTAATCGCTATATAGCTAATCCGGGCTTACAACTCCCGCTCTTCCCTAAAGAGGGGGACTGGCGCATAACACTCCAGATTGAGACGCCATTAGATGTGGAAGGGAAACGAGAGGTTTATTTCCAGGCAACACCCCCACGATTCCATAGCCTAACCGGCACACTGCCTTCTGAGATTACGGTACAGATACCTGA
>JAFGKB010000315.1 GCA_016928755.1 Anaerolineae bacterium
CCCATTGCATCCACATGCATCTCATCCACATACGCTTCAATCAGTGGGCGCAAAAGTTGCCTTATGGCACTCTCATGGCCGGAAAGTGCAATCGTATTCGATAGTTTCTCAAGCGTCTCAAAAAGATACTCTTTCATAAATTCATCCTTCAGATATATCATCCCAATGAGGGCGATAATCAGCTTCTAAATCCGTCACAAAGTGTGCCAACAGGCGTGCCGTACGTTCTATATCGCGTAGCGCCACCATCTCGACGGGCTGGTGCATATAACGAATGGGTATGGAAAGTAACCCGGTGGGAATACCTTCACGAGCTACTTGAATTCCCCAGGCATCCGTGCCACTACAACCGGATGCCGGCTCATATTGCCAGGGAATCTCTTCCCGGTTGGCCGCATCGCGTAACCGCTCCACAATTTGCGGGTGGAAATTAGGCCCTATGCCGATAGTCGGCCCTTTATTGATCTCAAAGGTTCCATTCCCGCTGTCGTCGTATTGCGTACTAAAGGTTGCATCAATAGCAATAGCACATTGGGGATTGATGCCATAGGCCCCCGTGATTGCGCCTGTCAATCCCACTTCTTCTTGGACTGTGGCCACTGCGTAGAAATCCCAGTCATGTTCCCGGTGCTTTAGAATTTCCATAGTTAGTGTCAGTGCAACCACCGAAGCCCGGTTATCCATTGCCTTTCCCGCTACAAACTTATTCTTCAACTCACTCAGTGGTGGCGTGAATGTAATCGGGTCGCCAATGCGTACCCATTGCTTAACCTCTGCTTCCGGTAATCCCACATCGACAAAAATTTTATCCCAGGCCGGTATCGTGGACCGCTCCTCCGGTAACAGGACATGGGGTGGGCGCATCCCGATAGTACCGTGTAGCTCACGCTTCCCATGTACAATGACTTCTTGTCCTAGTAAGATACGGCGATCTATACCGCCTATGGCGTGAATACGTAAAAAACCCTTTTCAATCCCGGTCACCAAAAGCGCGATTTCATCCATATGTGCCGCCCCCATTATTGCCGGGCGTGGCGTCTCACTCTTGCCCCGTTGTAGTGCGATAAGATTGCCTAGCGTATCACAGCGTATCTCATCGGCCAATGGCTCCCAGAGTGCGTGAATGATCTCTCGGGTAGTTGTCTCATATCCAGATGGCCCGGGGCTACCGGCTATCTTTCTTAATAGTTCCAGTGTTTCCAAGATTTCTCCTTTCAAGATTCCCCTCCAGGGGGACTTTTCTGTTAATTGGGATTTGCGGTAGGTGGCACTATCGTAATCTCTGGTGGCAGCGTAATCACTGGCCGCGTTGGTACCGCCGTCTCGGTCGGTGCGACCGATGGCTCTGGTGTTGGTGTGAATGTGATTACCGGCGTCGGAACATCCCGCGTCGCTGTCGGTGTTAGGGTCTCCAACACGATAGTTGGCAGTACTGTCCCCCCTGGTGTCGCCGTCGGTGTATTTGTATGGGTCGGAGTTGGCGTTGGGGTCGCTTCTTCCGTACTGGTGGCAGTTGGTTGCGGTGTCTGGGTTGGCGTATCTGTGGGTAACGGTGTGTCGGTTGGTAGTGGCGTCGGCGTCTTTGTCGGTGGGAACCACTGTGTCGGTGTGGGCTGCAACGTGCGTGGTATCTCCGTCCCTGGGCCTACCAGATAAGGCGTCTCTGTGGCGGCCAGAGTCGGTGTTGTTGTTACCGTTGGCGTAGGCGTTGCAGTTGGCTCTGAAGAAGGCTTAAGTGCCAGTGCAATAAATCCCAAGCAATAACATGGGATTGTCGCTAAAATAACAGCAATCAAAATCGTGTAAATAGGTTTCTGTGAGCGTAGACTCTCCATCTTCACCCCCTGTGAGGTCACGCGAAAAATGATAACATCTTTCACATGGTTGTCAATGAGATTGAGGTTTTCTGAAATAACAGTGAGCCTCTGTAAATAAAAAACAGAGGCTCACTATAAAAGGTATTGGCGTTATCGGTTGCTCAGTAGTGTCAAAGACTAGCGCAATCTAAGGCGATAATCAATCACTATCCTTTCACGCCACCCATTGTCAGCCCAGATTCCAGGTAAGTTTGCGCGCTGAGGAATACAATCAGGGTGGGGATAGAAATCATCAACGCCCCGGCGGCAAATAGTCCCCAAGGTACAGTCCGGTCACCCGCCAGGCTTACTAATCCGACCGGCAAGGTGTGTAGTTCTTCCTTACCCGGAAGCATAACTTGGGCCATAATATACTCGTTCCACCCGGCCAGGAAACCAAATAATGCTGTGACTGCCAGCGCGGGTCGCGCTAAGGGCAACGCAATCTGGACAAATGCCTGGATCGGCCCGGCCCCGTCAATCATAGCCGCCTCTTCCAAATCCACCGGGATCGTATCAAAATATCCTTTTAAGTTCCAGGTGGTAAAGACCAGGGTCCCGGCGGAGTAAGCAAAGATTAGGCCCAAATGTGACCCAAATAGACCTATACTGCGTAAAATCTGTGTGATAGGCACCAGGGCCAACACTCCCGGGAAGGCATTGATCGCCAGGAAGAGGATCAACAAAGCTTCCCGGCCCTTAAATTGGAACCTGGAAAAAGCGAATGCCCCGGTAGTCGCCAACGATACACAGAGCACGGTTGTCAAGCTGGCAACATAGAAACTGTTCTTCAACCAGATGATGAAGTCTTCCTCAAATAACAGCCGCTGAAAATTCTCCCAGGTTATATCCTGGGGGAAAAACATACTGACCAGGTCCAGTGCTAACAAACGTTGTCCGGGACGCACCGAGGCCAGGGCCATAAACCAAACGGGATAGATAGCGATAAGCACGGCGATGATAATAGTTGCATAGAGAATAATTGTAGCTAGTTTGCTGGGCTTGCTCATTCGTAAGCTCCTTTCGTAATCTGCGTCATACGCATACTGACAAGTGTGGCTGCAAATAGCAACAGGAACACCACCACCGCAAAAGCCCCGGTTGCACCGTAACGGTCGGTGCGGAATGCTTTGTAGGCATAGAGCATCACGAACTCTGTGGCCCCCGGCTTCCCGGCGCCACGGATTGGGCCACCCTGTGTGACCAGCCAGACGGTGTTAAACATCTGGAATGTCGTGATAGAACTTAGCACAATAGCCGGCATAACCGCCGGGCGCAGTAGGGGGATTGTGATTTGAGTGAGCTTTTGCCACCATGTTGCACCGTCTACATCTGCCGCTTCGTATTGGTCGCGAGGAATAGCTTGCAATGCGCCGAGGATAATCGTCATAAAGAAGGGATATGACAGCCAAATATTGATGATCACGACAGCGACAAAAGCGAGCAAGTCCTGCTGAAGCCATGCCGGTCCCTCAATTCCAAAAACGCTTAGTAATTGGTTAATCGTACCGCTCTCATCCCGGAAGAAGAATTCCCAAATTTTCGCCGTAATATAGTTTGGCACTGCCCACGGGAGAATCAGGATCGTGCGGAATATTCCCTTGCCCTTGATAGCATCATTATTAAGAATGAGTGCTAAAATGCCACCCGTCAGAATAAAGAATGGCATACAGGCCATAACATAGAGAACCGTCCTGAACATCACAATAAAGAAATCCCCGGTATTCATCAACTGGTCAATAGCATTACTTAAATTAAGGACATACCAGATTCCCACACTGCCACCCATACCGACTAACCACCACCACCAGGTATCGGGTGGACTCAGATTACTCTTGCGAACACGTTCGATAAGCAAGTAGGTTATCACGAGGGGGGCGATTAAGATTACAATTTTTAACCAGGAAAGCAGAGATTCCGGCGTTACTAAGGGTCCGAATAAATCCGTATAGTTTTTTAAGATCGGACTCTGCCAACAGTATGTACCTTGAGCTTCTGTGGTACATGCGAAAATACCTTCCGTTGGTGGATTGTAATGGAAGCGATTGCGATTTGTAAATGAGATAAAAACATTGTAAAGGATTGGATACAGACTGATAAGAAAAACACTAATAAGTGTCGGCAAAACAAACAACGAAATAATAGCTACCTTCTTCCAACCTCGGAAAGTGGTTGCCATAAAATTCCTCCTGTTGAAAAAAAGACCCTATCCCACATAGATTGGGCAGGGCCATTGATTTTAGTTAAGGTTGAATTAAATAACTTTAGATTCATGTAGAGGTGGGGAAAAACTTCCCCACCTCTTTAATCGTTGAAGGAATTTACTGCATCTCAGCGACGCATGTTTCAATGGCTGTCTGGGCGTCATCCATTGCTTCGGTTGGCCCTTGAGAACCGTTCCACAGTGAAGTGGTCGCATCGCCTACAGGCCCCCATTGGCAATCAATGTAGGGGTGATTGGGCATTGGGGTACCACGGTTTAGAGACTCGCCAAACATAGCGACGGTGTAGAGTGCCTGAACTTCGGCATCGTTCAAAGCTTCGCTATTTGCGGGAATGGTCTTGTTGACCAAGGAGAGCCGCTTTTGAACTTCCGCGCTACCGAAGAACTTCATAACTTCGATGGCGGCTTCTGCGTTACCCCGGTCAACAGCGTTCGGTGTCAACATGAAGAGCTTGATACCGACGAAGGGGCTACCCATTGGGGCGATACCGTAGTTGAAGCCGGCGGCTTCAAGGTCGGCGATAGCCCACGGGCCGGTCCACCACATAGCTGCTTGTCCCTCGGTGAGCATAGCCTGGCAAATTTCGTGGCTGGTCTCAGCGGGAGCAACTTCGCGGAACTCATTCATCCACTCAGCCGCAGCATAACCCTCTGGGGTATTCATGAAAACGGAGCCTTGGTCGTCAATGTAACCACCGAACTTGCTCATACCATTACCGAAGTAAACAGGGGCGACGTGGTAAGCATCGGGGTTACCGAGACCCTGATTACAAAGATAGTACATATCAGGATTCTCTTCGCGGAAAGCGGCCGCTTTGGCCAAGAGGTCGTCGAAATCCTCGGGGTTGGGCAGATTTTCTTCTGTAACCAAGTCTTTATTGTAAACTAAAGCAATACCTTCCTGGGATTCGGGGATGCCCCAAACCTGGTCATTCCAAACCATAGCCTTAGCAGCCGCTGGCTCGTAAGTGTCATCCAGATAAGCCTGGTCTACCCATTCATCAATAGCAACAATGTTGCCCACTAGAGCATTGCGTCCAACCTGGTCTTGCACCCACTGCATAATATCGGGGCCTTCGCCGGCGGGAATCGCTACTGCTAATGCATCTGACAGGTCATCAACCTTGGCCAGCTCAATTTTAATATCATCACGGGAAGCGTTAAACTCTTCAGTAATCTTCTCATACTCTTCGAGATAAGCGCCGTCCCAACCGTGCCATACGGTGATGACAGTGGCCTCAGCGGCCGGTTCTTCTGTTGGTTCCTCAGTTGCTTCCTCGGTTGCTTCTTCCGTGGGTTCTTCAGTTGCAACAGGTTCAACTTCTTCCTCGGTCGCCACAGGGGCCGGCTCCTCAGTGGCCGCTGGGCCACCACAACCGGACAGCACTATGCTGACCAACACCAACAAAGAGAGCAAAGCAAATAACTTGTTTTTCATATAAATCTCCTCCTTAAACAAATATTAAGTTGCGGTACAACATATATCGCGGAGTTTCTCCTCTGTGTAAGGAGAAACCTCTTGCATCCTATCATACTATCTGTTATTTGTCAAGAACTTTTAACATAGTTAATGAATGGTTAATAAATTCTTACTTTTATCCCCCTTCCCGCGTAGTGGGAGGGGGTTAGGTCACCGCCGTAATTGCTCTTGAAAACACTAAATAACCTGTGTGGGCCACCATACGATCCACCGGACGTAATCGTGCGGGGACTGCCTTATAATGGCGTAGCAAAATCTCCTCAACTTGCATATAACCGAAATTATTTCTTTCCAGTTGCCGCAGCAACACACTGACCTGGTTAGTTGTGGGGAGCAATGCCCCAAAAAATCCACCGCCTTTAAGTGCAGTGTGGACTTGACTCAAATAGTGCCAGGGTTCCCTGACATCCAAAAACACCACGTCCACATTTTGCTCATCAAAGCCTTCTTCAATATCACGAACCTTAAAGGTAACATATTCACTTAACCCTACATAATCCAGGTTCTTCCGGGCTAAATTCTGCATTTCTTCCCGGATCTCGTAGGTATAAATATGACCATGCGGCATTACCATCCGGGCCATCGCTAAAGTTAGCCCGCCACTGCCCGTTCCGGCTTCGATAACTTGCGTGCCTGGCCCGATATTCATTTGTACCAGGATATAACCAATATCCTTGGGATAAACAATTTGTGTATTTCTCTTTATATTCCGTATCAGATGCTCTAAGGATGGGGGGAGGAGCGTATAAGCATAACCTATATGCGATAAGACAACATCGCCCCAACAGTGTTTCTCAATAAGATCATCATGTCGTACAACTCCATGATGTGTTTGAGTTTCGCCACCTTCCCTAATGCGTACAATTAGCTCTTTTTTGTCTTTTCCTACCAATAACAGTAAATCCCCGACTGCAATATACTTCCCTGTTTTTGTGTATTCCACTAACTAACTTCCCCTTTTAAAACTAGGTGCAACGGATTTGCTTAAAAATATAGAACCCCTTTGACTTAATGTTTAGTTCTCGTACAATAATCTCAGGCTTTTCTAATCGGCGTAAACGGATTATAATCAATAAGCGTAATATCTGCAACTTTCGAGGAAAAACATATGGGGCAAGAGTTAATAGACCGTATAGCCATCACCGTCGTTGATGGTGACCAGGCGCATAAATTAATTGAAGTATTAAATGCTACCGGCTTGTGTGTGACAAAGATTGACGCCGTGGGGGGATTCCTGCATGAGTCTCTGGTCACGTTGTTGATTGGCTTGCCTCAAGCCAAATTACCACGTTTCTTTGCCTTAGTGCGTCAACATTGCCCATCTCGTACTCGCTATGTCTCTATGTCTGTAGAGATGACTATGGCTCCTAGTTATCCTATGATGATTGAAGCTCGTGTTGGCGGTGCCACTGTATTTATATTACCTGTTGAACGTTTTGTGCAACTTTGAGGGAATAAGCATGAAGTTAATTATTGCAATCATAAAAGATTCGGATGCCCTGGCGGTTTCCGATGCCTTAGTTGAAGAAGAATATGGGGTAACTCGTGTTGCCAGTACCGGCGGTTTCTTGCGGCATGGTAATGTCACCCTATTAATAGGTGTTGAAGAACACCAGATAGAACCGGTTTTCGAAATCATAGAACAGAACTGTAACGAACCTGAATCAGGACAACATAAAGCTACCATATTCGTACTCCCGGCTGAAGACTTTGTGCAAATTGGATGAAGTTCGTTAAACAACTCATAAACCGGTTGCCGTTGGAGTGGTGGCGGCGCTGGTGGGAACAGATATACCTCATCACGGCTGGCGGTGCGTGGTCCGTAAAACTGTCATCGGTAAAACGTCGCTCCTTACGTTGGCTGTTGTTCAGTGGCGTCTTTTTTAACATCAGCGATTCTATTCTTGGTACATACCAGTCCGTCTATCTTTTAGCCCTTGGCGCCAGTAGAGGTGAAATCGGATTACTAAACTCATTATTGAACCTCTCTATGCCGGTAGCGATGTTGCCGGGGGCGTACATTGCAGAGCGTGGAAGTAGCTACAAAAAAGCGGTCGTTATTCCTTCTGCTTTGGGTCGCGTTCTATTATTAGGCGTTGTATTTTTACCCTTCTTGCCCGATACTAATTCGCGTGTCGTTCTCTGTATTGTACTGCTTGTTCTACAGGCACTTCTCGCGAATTTGAGCAACCCGGCTTGGACGGCTTCTGTTGGTGCCGTTGTGCCATTGCGTTGGCGCGGTCGCTACTTCAGCAGTCGTAATATTTGGATGGGATTGGCCGCTTTCATTATCTTAAATATTGCCGGTTATATCATTGATAACGCCGGTGAGCTACAAGGGTACCAAATAATCTTATTCCTGGCTGTATTGGCCGGCTGGCTTGGAGCCTGGACCTATTCCAAAGTTGAGCAGAAACAGAAGAAGACCGCCAATATTAAAGTCTCGGCGGCTAAAAATTACGATTTCTGGCAGCAGCTAAAAGGTGAGCAGCAGTTTCTTATTTTCTGCGGTACAGCCTTTATATGGAATTTCTTTGTTCAGATAGCCGGCCCTTTCTTCATCGTCGCCTTAGCCGAGACAACCCAGGCCTCAGCGGTTACCATTGGGTTTGTAAGCGCTGTTTCCACCTTGGCGGCCTTACCTGGACAGCGCATCTTTGGCTCATTAAGCGAGCGCAAAGGCTCTGAATGGATTCAGCAGTTGACCGGATTTCTTGTGCCTATTGTGCCGGCTGTGTGGGGCTTTATCACCCAGCCTTGGCAGGCTTTCCCGGTGCAAATCCTGAGTGGGTTTTCCTGGGCCGGATACCATCTGGCCGTTTTTAATCTGTTGCTTAAATTGACACCTGATGAAGGTCGGTCTAACTTTGTCGCCTTTTACCAGGCCTTGGTTGGTATTGGGATGGCCGGGGGAGCGGCCCTCGGTGGTTGGATAGCGACAGTTTATGGCTATCGTGACGTATTCCTGATTTCTGCCGCCGGGCGTTTCTTCGCTGCCGGGTTATTTGCCCTAATGATAAATCCGGAACGTTTACGTTCATGGGGTGCGTGGTTCCGCCGGCAGGGAACACGTTTCAAAGCGGCGTTATTAGCTTTTATAAAATGGGGAGAGCGATTGATTGCTATGTTAGCCGCTTTCTTCATAAAAATTAAAACAACTTTAGCAGAAAAACGTAAGCGGGTTAAGAAGAGTAACCGTAGTGTAGAGGTGAGCGAGGGTGATGAATCAGCAGAAGAGCAAGAGCCGGACGTGTCATAGTGATCTTGAACCTCAAGCTCTGGCCCAGGACGTTGGTCCTGAGTTTTAAAGATGGTGATACTCAAATCTGTAGAGCTTGTGGCGCGCCTTTGACCGGTGCTCAACCGCTTGTGTGTCATAAATGCGGGTTTCTTAACAAGTCAGATGTAAAATATTGCGCCAACTGTGGTGCAACGCTATTATAAGGGGGCGGGATGACAACAAAACTTATTCTGGTTCGACATGGACAGACCGTTTGGAATGCTGAGTATCGTTTTCGAGGTCGTGCTGATATTTCATTGGATGATAAAGGAATGGCTCAGGCCAGAATTACGGCTCGCCGTATTATGACAGAATGGGATGTCTCGGCAATTTATTGCAGCCCACTGGCCCGTGCCCGGCAGACGGCAGAACTCATTGCCCAGCCCTTAATGCTCCATGAGCGTGCACATCCGGGATTACTGGATATCGACTATGGAGCCTGGCAGGGCCTGTCCATTGATGAGGTGCGGGACCGCTGGTCTGCGGCTCTGGGAACCTGGTTCTCTTGTCCTGATAGAGCACCTATCCCAGGGGGCGAAACGCTTTTAGCTGTCCAGATGCGGGCCGTGGGTACGATTAATGAGATTGTAAATCGCCATCCAGATAAAACCGTCGTTGTCGTTGGGCATACCGTTGTAAATCGTTTAATTATCTTGGCGATTTTAGACATTCCCTTGCGGCATTTCTGGCATATCAAGCAGGATACCTGTGCCATTAACCTAATTGAGCATGATGGGGAACACTTCATTTTAAGTACAATGAATGATGTCTGTCACTTGGAAGAACTACATATCCCTGGTACAGTATAAGCTTGGAAAGCCGACTCTATACAGCATTCGAAAACAATGCAGATTTGAGTAAAAACCAAAAAGACAGTACAATAAAATTGATTCCATTGGTTGAAAACCGGAACACGTGTCCAATTTTAGGAGGTATTTGTGGAGAGAAAAATCCGAGTCCTGATTGCTAAACCTGGTCTGGATGGTCATGACCGGGGCGCTAAAGTTGTTGCCCGTGCTTTGCGAGATGCCGGTATGGAAGTTATTTATACCGGGTTGCGCCAGACTCCTGCGATGGTAGCCGAGGCCGCCTTGCAGGAAGATGTTAATGTTGTGGGTCTTTCTATTTTATCTGGTGCGCATATGGGACTGGTTCCACGTGTGATAGAAGAGATGAACCGGCGTGGTATGGAGGACTTACCCCTCTTTGTAGGTGGTATTATTCCGGTGGATGATATTGAACCGCTTAAGGAAATGGGCGTCCGTGAAGTATTCGGCCCTGGCACAGACACCAGCGTTGTTGTGGAATTTATTCGTCGTGAGATAGGGAGCGTCTGAGTGGGCCTTGCTGAAGCCGCATTACAAGGTGACCGCCGGGCGATGGCCCGGCTTCTCTCTTGGGTTGAAAATGGCAGCCTTGAGGGACAGCAAGCCTTGGCTACACTATTTCCCCATACCGGGAAAGCCCACATTATCGGTATTACCGGTTCACCCGGTGCCGGCAAAAGTACACTCTTGAATCAGTTGGCTCGTGAATTCCGCGACCGGGATGGCCAGGTTGCAATTGTTGCCGTGGACCCTTCTAGCCCATTCACCGGTGGAGCCTTATTAGGTGACCGGCTGCGGATGCGGGACCTGGTAACTGATCCCCATATTTTCATCCGCAGTATGGCCTCGCGCGGACATCCCGGCGGCGTAGCCCATGCGACCCGCGATGTGGTCACCGTTTTGGATGCTTTGGGTTTTCCCTTGATTTTGGTGGAGACAGTTGGTGCCGGACAAGCCCAAGTAGAAGTCGCCCGCGTTGTCCATACTGTCGTCCTGGTAGAGGCCCCCGGGATGGGCGATGAAATCCAAGCCCTCAAGGCCGGTCTTATGGAAATTGCTGATATTATCGTTGTCAATAAAGCCGACCGTCCTGAAGCTAAACAAACCGTTAAGTCATTACAAAGTTTGCGTACCTCTTTACCTGCCGGGCATCATGGCTTCGGTACGGGTATATCTGTAGAGGAAGCACCGGTTGTACCTGTGGGATGGGAAGTTCCTATTTTACAAACGATAGCTTTGGAAAATGAAGGCGTTTTTGAATTAACAAATGCCATTAAGCAGCATTATGATTATTTGAAAAACAGTGGCCGGTGGGATTTACTTCTGCGCCAGCATGCTGAGGCTGAAGTTGAGGCCTGGTTACAACGCCATTTTCAGCAACTGCTCAATCAAAAAATTGGTGATACCGGTTATAAGGCTTTAGTAGATGCTGTAGTGCGGCACGAAATAGACCCCGCAAAAGCCGCCGCGCAACTCTTAGAAGCTGTTACTCGACCCGTTTCTAAGGCATAGCTCTGTGATGTCAGTGCTAAAACCGGTCTCTTTTATTCTTTTATTCTCTTGGATTGGAGGTCATAATGTTTAGTGATATGCTACTGCGTAAGAGTCGGGATGCTCGTGCCCGCTATTTCCTGAATGAATCTGATCTAATGCGTAAGCTTACCCACGGTCAGAAACCGGAAATTCTCTATATCGGTTGTTCCGATTCCCGTATTATGCCTAGCCGCATCTTGGGAGCCAAGCCCGGGGATGTGTTTGTGATGCGTAATATTGCTAACCTTGTCCCGCCGGTAGATGCAGGAATGCATGCTGTGGGTGCTGTGCTAGAGTATGCCGTTTACCATCTCTTGGTCAAGCATATTGTAGTGTGTGGGCATACAATGTGTGGGGGAATTCAGTCCTTGGGACTTCCTCCTGATCCCCTTGAACCTTCACTCTCTATGTGGTTGCAATATGCCGAACCTGCTATGCGACGCATTCCCCAAGGCTTACGGGGTGTTGAGCGACTTGACGCTATCATTGAGGCAAATGTTCTGCTGCAAATAGAGCATTTGCGCACTTATCCTTGTGTGAAAAATGCCGAGGAGCGGGGTGAATTAATTCTTCATCCCTGGGTGTACGACTTCGCCACCGGTCAGGTACGGGCCTATGATGCGGCTGCCGGTATCTTCATTACAGAGCCGCCCTTTGTTAGCGAAGAATGAGCTGTTTTCTCTGGCTAGTACGGCATGGTCAATCGCTCTGGAATCGTGAACGTCGTGCCCAGGGGTGGGCCGATCCACCATTGACCGAATTGGGGATCTGGCAAGCGCAACAGATTGCGCGGCGACTCATCGACACGGAGATACACGCTGTATATTCTAGTTCCCTACAGCGTGCGGTCCATACGGCAGAGATTATCTCTGCCATAACCAATGTCCCTGTCCTCACCGATGACCAATTAAAAGAAGTCGGTGTTGGAGAAGTTACCGGCCTTATCTGGCAAGATGCGGTTCTCAAGTGGCCGGAACTGGCCGATACGGGTGCCCTAGGTCTCCCTGTCTGGGATAAAATCCCCGGCACTGAGCCTTTATTGACTTTACAAACCCGGATTCAAGCCGCTTTTGACGCTATTTGTAGCCAACACAGCGAGGGCAATATTGTTGTTGTAGCTCATGGCGGTGTCTTCCGTATTTACTTGAGTATGCTCTTCAAGTCTCCTTCATTCTTAAGTGGTATACATTTTGACAATGCATCCCTCTCAAGATTAAGAATTGGCCCTGATGGCCGGGTTACCATCTTTCTGCTCAACGATACCAGCCACCTGGACGCCCCCGCAATCGATTAGTACTTTGTCGTTCTGCCTCTATGCTCTCAGCCCCCGTCCCCGGGGGCGTTTCCTGTCCATCTACCCGCTATGCCGAGCCTTAACATGCTCGTCTTGGACTGCCAAGTCCAAGACATATCAAGATATCTCGTTAACCGTC
>JAFGKB010000316.1 GCA_016928755.1 Anaerolineae bacterium
AAGTTACTAATTTAATAAAGATAGCCATGTGCTATCCTTTTCCGATGATAGGATTATAGCCTTAGCTTTGCAGAGCGTCAAGAAAGCGATTGAAATGGCTGTAGGACAAATTGGCAATTTGTCCTACAGTTTCCCCTCCGATAGTTCTCCACGCATACTGGTCTGCATCAAGAACCGGACGCGCTCGACCAGCAGCTCTTGGCTAAAGAGGTAGATCAACTTGGCCAGGGCTGCTTCTGCCGTCATATCGTAACCGCTGACTACCCCGACCTGGGCCAAAGCCGAACCGGTCGCATAACCGGATAAGTTGACGCTACCCTTCAAACATTGGGTGCAATCAACGATCACGACGCCGCGCAGTGTGGCCTCGTGTAATGCTGCCATAAAATCGCCATCATCTGTCGGCCCGTTGCCAACGCCGAAGCCCTCCAAGACCAGTCCCTTGAGGGGCGGTTGGAGGATATTGCGCACGATCTCGGCGGAAAGACCGGGGAAGAGTCGTAGCGCGCCAATGCGGGTATCGTGCAGCGGCATAACCGTCAGCGGCCCCGGTCCGACCCGCCGGATATAGGGCCAATGGATGTTGATGTCAATGCCCACCGTCCCCAATGGCGGGTAGTTGGGCGAGTCGAAGGCCTCGAAGCCCATCGCGTTGACTTTGACGGAGCGACAGCCTCGCAGCAGTTTATCACCGAAGTAGAGGCAGACTTCGGGGATGGCATAGTTGGCGGCAATGAGTAAAACGGTGATCAGATTCTCACGGGCATCGTTGCGGACTTCGCATAATGGGATTTGGGAACCGGTGAGAATGACGGGCTTCTGCAGTCCCTGTAACATAAAGGCCAGGGAAGAAGCCGTATAGGCCATCGTGTCGGTCCCGTGCAGTACGATGAAGCCATCGTAGTCTGCGTAGTGTGTGGCGATGTCCTGGGCGATCTTCAGCCAGTCATCCGGCTGCATATTTGACGAATCCAGCAAAGGGCTATACTCATAGATATCATAGTCCGGCATAGCCGGGTCGTGCAATTCCGGCATAGCGTTTAGGCGGGATTCCAAATAGCCGGGGGCCGGGGCATAGCCGGCTATTGTGCGTTGCATGCCAATCGTACCGCCGGTATAGGCGATATAAACGCGTTTTTTCATAGTCGTATCATCCTGTACTTTTCATACTCCTCTGAAAATTGGTGCATTGCACTTTTTTAAGTGCCTGTGATTTTTAGAAGGGCTGATTTTCAGAGAAGTACTAGTATAATGCAAATGGCAGGAGTCTCAAACAGGAAAGGGATAGAAAAGAACAATGGCAATATTAGAGTTTTTTGTGGTAGATTGTGGTAGCCAGAGTGTTAAACATCTGTATGATTTCTTGGAAAACCAAGAGATAGAGTATACCGTCATCCCCTTGGCTGAGGCTAACGCCATTTCTTTTAAGACCGTCGATGGTGTTATCATCTCCGGTGGCCCGCATCTTTTCACCGAGCAGCAGAAGGAATTTGCACGCCAATTCGCCTTTATTGACCGGCTCCAGGTTCCCACTCTGGGGATTTGCCTCGGTCACCAGGCAATTGGCGTCCGTTATGGTGTCACTGTCTATCGCGATGTGGAACGGCGCACTTTAGAGAGAATTGCCTTAATGGCTACACATCCACTGACCAAGGGGTTGCCGAAAAATGTTTATTTTAGCGCGTCCCATTGTGAGGGGATTCCTTTGCCCTTGGGGTTTAAATTGCTTGGGCTATCCCAATATTACCCGGTAGAGATTATGGCTTGCCAGTCCAAACCCTTATTTGGGGTACAATTCCATCCGGAGATTTCTGGGCCACCGGGATTGAGGCTGTTACGTAATTTTGTCGAGATCGCGACGCTGGAGAAGATTATCCGAGCGAAAAACAAATGCTGAATCCCCCCCTTAAATCCCCCCCGTCGGGGGGATTTAAGGGGGCGCGCTAATTTACTTAACTTGCATCTCGATAACGCCACGGACCTGGAAGTTACCAGGGAAGCCGGGCATCACGGTTCTGAAACCACCTTGGCTGCGGAAAGAAACGATGCATTCCTGGCAACCTTGGACATCGGCGAGGGCCATCTCGGCGGAATAGCCATCGTCAGCGACGAAGACGACGGCAGAAGCATCAGCGTTGACCTTGGCCATTTCCAGGAGCGTGTTCACAGAAACACCGGTATAGGTCTCCATCTCGCCCTCTTTGTTCTCATATTGGGCGTCCATAGTGTCCAGTGCCTTGACCTGCTCTTCGGTCCAGCCAACTTCCTGGGCTACGTTCCCCGTGATTTTAAGCGCGGCATCCTCAGGAATACCGGCGGGGGCGTCGGCGGTCTTACCGCCACCACAACCTACAAAAATACCCATCAGAACAACTGCTACGGTGAGTGCTACCCAAAACTTCTTTGACATAATCTTCCTCCTGTTTTAAAAAAATATATGGAATTTTTAAGCCAGAGCATCGCGCCCTAGCATTAAAACATAGTTAACTTCATTGGTAAATTTTCAATAAGGCTGCATAGTTAAGGTATCTTAAGAATCTATAACACCTTCTTGCCGCTAAGAAAGTCTCGACTGCGCACAATACAACAATCCAGATAGAGCATCAACAGCGCTTCGCCGGTCAGGCTTTCATTGTCAATCATTATACAACAAATTGGCCCGAATGTATAAGTTGATATATATCAAACGATACAAAAGTAAAGCCATAAACTTGATTGATAAACATAGTTAAGCTATACTTTTTAAGGGTAGAAGAGATTGATAGATAACATTAAGAGATGCAACACACTTAAAAAAGTGCAATTCACCGCATCGAGAAGGAGAGGGGTATGAAATATAAAGTCTTAGGCAATACTGGGGTCAAAGTCTCCGAATTGTGTTTTGGGACGATGTCTTTTGGTGGTGATGCCGATGCAGCGACAGCAAAAGCTATGTTTCACCGTTGTCGTGCAGCCGGTATAAATTTCTTCGATTGCGCCAATGTTTACCAACAGGGGCGTGCTGAGGCGATACTGGGGGACTTAATCGCAGGGGACCGGGATGCGGTGGTTATCACCAGCAAGTTCTACTTTCCGGTAGGCGACGATATAAACGCCAGGGGAGGGACGCGGCGGCACATTATGCAGGCTGTTGAGGCCAGCCTTAAACGGCTACAGACGGATTATATCGACCTCTATTTCATCCATCGCTTTGACGAGATGACCCCGCTGGAAGAAACGCTCCGTGCCCTGGATGATTTAGTGCACCAGGGGAAGGTACTCTACCCGGCCGCCAGTAACTTCGCGGCTTGGCAAGTCGAAAAAGCACTGGGTATCGCGGCTCTCCACAATTGGGTGCCCTTTATGTGCCTACAACCGATGTACAACCTGGTTAAACGCCAAGCGGAAGTGGAAATCTTACCGATGGCACAGGCGGAAAATCTGGGCGTGATTCCCTATAGCCCCTTGGGGGGTGGGCTACTCACCGGTAAGTATGGCATTGGACGCCGTCCAGAGAATGGCCGGTTGGTGACCAATAAAATGTACCAGACGCGCTACGGGGAATCCTGGTTATACGAGGTTGCGGAAGCATTCACAAACTTGGCACAAGAGTTGGAAATCTCTCCGGTGAGTCTGGCGATTGCCTGGGTCGCAGCCCATCCGGCGGTCACCGCGCCCATCATTGGGGCGCGTAATCTGGAACAATTGGAAGGGGCGTTAAACTCTGTTGATATTCAAATGACGCCGGAGTTATATGCACAGATAACGTCGCTTTCCCCGGAACCGCCACCGGCCACAGACCGTAACGAAGAACGCTCAAATTTTGATTATGCGGCGCAACTGAGTAAAAAGTAAGGGTTTTAAGATGACGTTACAAATAGTCCTCCTGTTGTTGGTTATTTTAGCGGCTTTGGTGCTCTTTTCATTAGAGCGTATGCCGGCGGATGTGATAGCTATCGGTATCTTGCTGACCCTAATCCTTGCCGGGCTGGTCCCGCCTGAAGTTGCCTTTGCTGGTTTTGGTAGCGATACGGTGATCATGATTTTTGGATTGCTGGTCCTTACTGCGGCATTGGTTAATACCGGTGTGGTGGATATTATAGGGCGGGAATTACTAAACCTTACCAATGACAAATCTGCGAACTTGCTACCGGTTATTATGGTCACCGCAGCTTTACTCAGTGGGTTTATCAGCAATACAGCTACTACGGCACTGTTTGTACCCATTACCTTAAGTCTCGCTGCCCGGACGAAAATCTGTCCCTCAAAGCTCCTGATGCCGTTAGCCTTCTCCTCTATCCTGGCCAGTTCGGTGACTCTGGTTGGTACCTCAACCAATATCGTTATCAGTGGCATCATACAACAGTACGGCATGGAACCCCTGCGAATGTTTGAGTTGACGGCGGTTGGTGTTCCCGTGGCAGTTATGGGCATTATTTACTTGTTGGTCTTAGGCGAATACCTGATACCCGACCGCAGCGATCCTGACACATCCGGGGTGGGGCTAGGCATCCGGCCTTATCTGGCTGAAGTCTTGGTTCTTGAGAACTCCCCCTTAATTGGCAAGACCTTGGCCGAATCTGGTTTGGGCCGTGATTTGGACTTGACGATCCTCAGAGTCATCCGGGGTGGAAATCGCTATTTAATACCCCAAGCTAAGTTAATACTAAAACAGGATGATGAGTTGTTGGTCAAGGGAAATCGGGAGAAGATCCTCAAGGTCAAAGATACTGTAGGTATCGCTATTAAGGCCGATATCAAACTTTCGGACCCCCGCTTACAAACTGACGAAGTACAATTAGCCGAGATCATCCTGCTGCCCCGGTCTCCTTTAACCGGACGTACCCTGAAGACGCTGCGTTTCCGCCAGAGATACGGTATCCAGGTCCTCGGTGTTAACCGCCGGGGGAAAAACATCTACCGCAAACTCAGTCAGACCCGCCTGCGGACCGGGGACCAACTCCTTATCCAAGGTCAACGGGCTAATATCGCCGCTTTGGATGCCGATAATTACCATATTATCGGGCCGGTAGAACATCAGAGTCCTAATCGCAAAAGAGCGCCGATAACCATTGCTATCTTTACCGGTGTGTTATTGCTGGCGGCCTTGAATATCGTATCACTCCCGGTTGCTGTCTTAACCGGTACTTTGGGGGTCTTTATCACGCGCAGCATTACGCCTGATGAAGCTTACCGCGAAGTATCTTGGAATGCCCTCATCGTTATCGGCAGTATGTTAGCCTTAGGCCAGGCGATGGAGTATACGGGCACTGCGGAGCTTGTCGCGACCTGGATCGCAGGGATAACCGTGAATGCGAACCCCTTATGGCTGCTCACCACCTTCTTCGCGCTAACTATGGTGCTGACCCAACCTATGTCAAATCAGGCCGCCGCAGTTGTGGTGCTGCCCATCGCGCTGCGCACTGCGATGCAGCTCGGACTTAACCCCCGTACCTTTGCGGTGATGATCGCCGTCGGTGCCAGTTGTTCTTTTATTACGCCGCTAGAGCCGGCATGTCTACTGGTTTATGGCCCCGGTGGGTATAAGTTTATTGACTTTGTCAAAGCCGGCGCGGGGTTGACCCTATTAGTCTATGGGATTGCTATTTTGATGGTTCCCTGGATATGGCCTTTGGGGATTTAGGTTTCCTTTTTCCATAAATTAGGGATTTACGTTATACTATACTCTCTTAGGTGTGCTATGATGGGTTAATGACAGCTATAGGTGCAATTAAACTACCTGTCAATGACATCTTGAGTAACAACCGTAGGGCGATTCAGTTTGGAAAGAAAGTCGAGACCCTTCGGCTTCGCTCAGGGTGACGGGCTTGTTGAGCTGAGCGTGAGACTTTCTTAGTAGGGAGTATGGGGTGGTAAGAGTAAAATTAATAATCCCTATAAAAGCTATTACACAGATGAAGGGGAAAAAACATAGATAAAAAAGGATATAAGTATGTTGGAAAATTCCAAAATCCTTGTTGTAGATGACGACCCAGGTATACGTTATGCCTATGCCCGGCTTTTGGAAAAGGCTGATTACGACGTACTTGCGGCAGCTACTGGTGAAGAAGCGTTACAACTGGCAGGAGAACACCTGCCAGATTTAATACTGCTTGATGTTATGCTCCCGGAAATCCAGGGGTTTGAAGTCTGCCAGAAGATAAAATCAGATCCGGCTTTAGAGAGTATCTATGTTATTCTGATTTCTGGTCTGCAAACGAGCTCGCGTGACCAGGCAAGTGGAATTGAAAGTGGGGCGGATGGCTATATTACACGGCCCGTTTCAAATCGAGAATTGCTGGCGCGCGTCAACGCGCTGATAAATCTCAAGCGGAAAGAGAAATTACTTCAAGAATCGGAAGCCAAGTTCCGTATGCTCTTCGATAATGCCAGTGATGCGATCTTTATCCATGATATAGAAGGCAATATACTAGAAGCCAACCAGGTTGCTTGTGAACGCCTCGGTTATGATAGACAAACACTCACCCAGATGAATTTAGCCTATGTTGATACCCCAGACCACGCGGCCCAGATTGCGGAGCATATACAGTATATCTTGACACACAACCACCGTACCTTTGAAACAGTCCACAGACGGAAAGATGGCACAGTTTTCCCGGTGGAAATAAACAGCCGTCTAATTGAATATGATGGAAAGCCGACTATTCTCAGTATAGCTCGTGATATTACAGAGCGTAAAGAATTGGAAACCACACGCTCCCGGGAGATAAACAGCCTGGAACAACTATCCCGCCCGCCCACGGCCCAGGATACAGCCACCGCCTACGGGATGAAGTCCTTGCACCAAGCACGACCGGATATATTCGAGTTGATGGTCGCCCAGTACGAAAAGCTGATGGAACAGGCTGTGGAGCGGAGAATGTACAAGGTAAAATATAACCTTACAGAAGCTCTACAAGTTATGGGTAACAATCTGGGTAAAGCGTATGCTTCACCTCGGGATGTTATAGAAATCCATATGACGGCACTTAGGCATAACGTAAACAACGTAGCGAGTAATAAAGCGAACCTATATGCTGATGAGGGGCGGCTGATGGTCATTGAACTGATGGGCTATTTAACTTCTTATTACCGGAAATGCTATATCCGATAATAACATTACTGTGAAAGGTTCGATTTATTACTTCTAAAAGGGAGCAAACGATGGATAGATATATACTGAAGTTGTTTATTACCGGTCAAACCCCCCGTTCTCAATATGCTATTCGAACCTTACGCCAGGTCTGTGCCGAGGAATTGCTGGACCGGTATGAACTTGTTATTATCGACGTAATAGAACAACCTCAGTTGGCAGAAGAGTATAAGATTATCGCCACACCTTTATTAGTAAAGGAATGGCCCCCGCCGGCACGGAGAATCTTAGGTGATTTATCAGATAGAGAGAAGCTGTTAATGTTATTGGATTTCTTTAACGCTTGATGATGGTGATAAAAACGATGAGAAAAAAAACAGTAGAAAAATTAGAAACAGGGATTCCTGGCTTCGACCTGGTTTCCTATGGCGGTTTGCCAAAAGGACGTAATACACTGATCTGTGGTACTGCCGGTAGTGGTAAGACGATCTTTGCCACACAGTTCCTGGCAGAAGGAATAGACCAATACGATCACCCGGGTGTATTTGTGACATTTGAGGAGTCCCCTGACGATATTCGCAAAAATATCGCTTCCCTGGGTTGGAATATCAACCATTGGGAAGAAGAAGGTAAATGGCTCTTTGTTGATGCATCGCCACAGGTTGCGGAAGATACGTTCGTACTAGGGGAGTATGATCTGGGGGCCTTGTTGGCACGTATAGAGTACGCAGTGCGTAAGATCGGTGCCCGGCGTGTCGCTATAGATTCCCTAGATGCTGTGTTTGCCCGCTTCTCCAAAAGTGCCATTATGAGACGGGAACTCTTACGAGTTGCCAGGACATTGAAAAATATGGGCGTCACTTCCGTTATGACGGCAGAACGTAGCGAAGAATATGGAGTTCTCACCCATAGCCGGATAGAGGAATTTGTGGCGGATAACGTGATTATCTTACGCAATGTCCTAGAAGGTGAAAAACGCCGGCGCACTATCGAGATTCTTAAATTCCGAGGGGCACCTCATCAAAAGGGCGAACATCCCTATACCATTATTTCAGGTGAGGGGCTAATTGTCATTTCGTTGTCGGCCATTGAACTGAAACAGAGATCATCTAATCTCCGTGTGACATCGGGGAACCCGCAATTGGATACAATGTGTGGCGGCGGGTTCTTCCGGGATTCGATTATCTTAGTTTCTGGGGCCACCGGGGCCGGTAAGACACTGATGGTCACGGAGTTTATCGCGGGCGGCATAAGGCCAGGGGAGAAATGTCTGTTGTTTGCCTTTGAGGAGAGCCGTGAGCAACTCTTTCGTAACGCTACCGGTTGGGGGGTGGACTTCGAGGCTATGGAATCAGCCGGAAACCTGAAGGTAATCTGCAATTACCCGGAAATTGCCAGCCTTGAGGATTGGTTGTTGACTATAAAAGATGTTGTCACAGAATTTAAGCCAAATCGTGTGGCCGTAGACAGTCTTTCTGCAATGGAAAGAGTCGGGTCCAACCGGGCTTTCCGGGAATTTGTTATCAGTTTGACTTCTTTTATCAAACACCAGGAGATTGTAGGCTTGTTTACCAATACCACACCGACTTTAACCGGTGGGACATCGGTTACTGAGGCCCATATCTCCACCTTAACCGACTCGATTATATTATTGCGTTATGTGGAGATGTATGGTGAGATGCGCCGGGGGCTTACGGTCCTTAAGATGCGTGGTTCCCAACACGATAAAGATATACGCGAGTTTACCATTGATGGGGAAGGTATGCACATCGGTAAGCCGTTCCGCAATATCGTGGGGATTTTAGCCGGGAATCCACAACATGTCGAAAGTACGGAGATAGACCGATTTAAGGATATGTTCGAGCAAACGTAATGCACCAATGAGTGAGACGTGATATAAACGCAAGAAAGGTAGAAGCTAATATGTCCACAGATGAGCGTGTACCTGACACCCTTGAAATATGTAAGCAGCGTTTAAAAGCTGCTGAGGAACGCTTCTATAATATTATTGAGACCAATGCCGACGGCATTTTGATTGTCGATAAGGCGGGGATGGTGTGCTATCTTAACCCGGCGGCCCAGGCGTTATGGGGGCGTGATGCTGACAGTCTCTTAGGCACACATCTGGGGCTACTTATTGTCGCTGGTGAGAAAACAGAGTTGGATATTATGCGTCCGGATGGCAGTGTCATAGTTGCCGAGATGCGGGTTGTGGACAGCCAATGGGAAAGTAAACCGGTTCACCTGGCCTCATTGCGCGATGTGACCGAACGGAAGAGAGACGCAGAAAAACTGAGATTATACTCAGAACAGCTCGAGAGAATGGTTGAGGCACGTACGCAAGAGCTACAAGTGGCCCAACAACAACTTATCCACCAGGAACGTCTGGCTATACTGGGTAAGCTCAGTGGCGCGGTCGGTCATGAATTACGTAACCCGTTAGGCGTTATCTCCAACGCCACTTACTTATTAAACGCTATCACGGAAGGAAATAACCCAACGGTCCTGGAATATCTCGACATTATCTCCAAAGAGGTACACCAGGCCACCAAAATCATCTGTGACTTATTGGACTTTGCAAATATCAACAGTGCCAATAGACAAAGTGTCGCAGTTTCTGACTTAGTAGAGAAAGTACTAAACAGTTGTCGTATTCCTGAGAATGTAAGTCTAACCACGGAAATCGCACCTTCGTTGCCGGCTGTGTTTGTCGATCCCCAGCAGATGGCACAAGTTTTGATGAATATTATTGCCAACGCCTACCAATCTATGACCGGGGGTGGGGAGATAAGGTTGGCGGTGGAACCTCGGGTACCTTATGTGAATATTGCTATTGCCGATACCGGGCCGGGCATTACGCCGGAAAATATGGATAAGATCTTTGAGCCACTTTTTACCACGAGAGCGCGTGGTATTGGTTTGGGTTTGGCACTCTCAAAGAAGCTGGTAACCTTAAACCAAGGTCAGATCATAGTGAGTAGTGAGGTCGGCAAAGGGAGTATATTTACTATAAGACTGCCGGTAGAGGGCGAGTAGCTCAAGCAGCATCCGCGTTGTTGGTGGGGTAAGTGAGGGGGAAGAATGGATAAACTACAGAAGATACTCATCGTCGATGATGATGAAAACTTGCGCAAAACACTCGCTGATATTTTACAGTTTAAGGGATATACGCCTATTGCGATAGGGACAGGGGCAAAAGCCTTGGAGATTATCGAAGATGCCAAACCTGTGGTTGCATTGTTAGACTTGAGGTTGGAGGATATGTCGGGTCTGGATGTGGTGCGCGAGATAAAGAATCGCCAACCTGACACCGAATGCATCGTACTTACAGGTTATGCGTCCCAATCTTCTGCGATAGAGGCTATTAACTTGGGTGCTTATTCCTATGTGCAAAAACCCTATGATTTAGACCAACTATTGCTAACTATCCGGCGTGCAATAGAGAAACGTGCTGCTGAGGCAGCGCTTCGGGAAGAACGGGCGAACTTAGCTCGGAGAGTCGCAGAACGCACTGCTGAACTCAGCGCGGCAAATGCAGAGTTGGCACGCTCCGCACGCCTCAAAGATGAATTCTTGGCCAGTATGAGCCACGAATTAAGAACCCCTCTCAACGCTATCTTGGGAATGGCGGAGACGATAGATGTTGGGGTATATGGCGAGCTTACCCCAAAGCAACACCAAGCTCTGCATACTATTACCCAGAGCGGCCAACACTTGCTCTCATTGATCAATGACGTTTTGGATATCGCCAAAATCGGGGCCGGTAAGTTGACCCTGAAGCTCCGACCTGTTTCTGTGGAGGAGATTTGTCGTTGTGGGCTTCAGATTATCCAGCAGATGGCCCAGAAGAAAAAACAGACGGTCTCTTTTACCTTTGATAGCCGGATAACGACGATCCAGGCTGATGAACGGCGGCTGACGCAAATCATTGTTAATCTGTTGAGCAATGCGGTTAAATTCACGCCTGAAGGAAAGAGAATCGGCCTTATTGTCGAGGGTGACCGCGAGCGAGAAGTTGTGAACTTTACTATCTGGGATACGGGGATTGGTATCTCAGCGGAAGAGATGGACCGGCTGTTCAAGCCGTTCGTCCAATTGGATAGTAGTCTCTCCCGGCGTTATGAAGGTACCGGCTTGGGCCTTGTATTGGCCAGTCGCCTGGCCGAAATGCATAGCGGAGGCATAACGGTGGAGAGCGAGGTAGGTGAAGGGTCACGCTTCATAGTTTCACTTCCTTGGATAGAACCCGACGAAGAGACTATGGTGGAGGTTAATGTTACCAAACCGTCTGATAAAGAGTTTATCTTGGCAGCTTCTGCCGCGAATCTTAAGGGAAACTCCGGCCCGTTAGTTTTGTTGGCAGAGGATAATGAGTATAGTATACAGACCGTAGCCGACTATTTACTCACCCAAGGATACCGAGTTTTAATTGCGCGCAACGGTGTGGAAGCCATTAAGTATGCCCGGAGCGAACTCCCTGACATCATCCTGATGGATATCCAGATGCCGGAGATGAACGGTCTGGACGCTACACAGCGGTTGAGAGCAGACCCATCGACAGCCGTGGCAGCGATTCCCATTATCGCCTTAACCGCTCTTACTATGCCCGGAGATGAGGAAAAATGTATGGAAGCCGGGGCCGATGTTTATTTGAGTAAACCGGTGAGTTTGAAGAGAATCACGCAAATTATAGAATCGTATTTGCCGCGAGTGGAATAGTCATGGGCGACAAGTATGGATAAGATAAAACCGGCGGAGTTTATGCAGCCCAGAGATATGCATAAAGAAGCTAGCCAGTGGCTTAACGCGCAACGACATGTTTTGGCACAAGCTACGTTAGAACGACTGTACCAGGAATATCTTGAATTAGATAGCTTTTTCCAAGGTCTCGATAACAGTAAAAGTATCCGCGATCTTGAATATCATCTACAATATCTAAGTACGGCCTTAAGCGTGGCCAATCCTGTCCTATTTAGCAACTATATAGCCTGGGCAAAGATTCTGTTCGCGGGGCTGAATTTCCCAGAAGAGATGTTACCTGCAACATTGCGATGTATGGCTATCGAGATTGGCCTGCTACTTCCAGAATCTATAGCTGGTCTGGTAAGTTCTTATATCGAGACAGGGATAGCCTATGTCTGGCAAGAGGAGGAAGAGTCAATGGCACATTCAAGTGAGACTCCATATTTATCAAATCTCTATCGAGAGTATCTTGCAGCCTTGTTAAATGGGGAGCGACATAAAGCCAGCGACCTCATTATGCAGGCAGTAGAAAATAAGACCAGTATCAAAGATATCTATCTACATGTATTCCAGAGTTCGCAACGCGAAATCGGGCGGCTATGGCAAACTAATCAAATAAGTGTGGCTCAAGAACACTATTGCACGGCTGTCACACAGATGATTATGTCCCAACTTTACCCCTATATTTTCAATAACGAAAAGATCGGGCGCCGACTGGTTGCAACGTGTGTCGGCGGGGAATTGCATGAAATTGGGGTACGTATGGTGGCTGATTTCTTCGAGATGGCGGGGTGGGATACTTATTATCTGGGGGCCAACACCCCAACGGAAAGCATTATCCAGTCTTTAGAAGAGCACCGGGCCGATGTGTTGGGCATTTCTGCCACTATGAATTTTCATATTAGCAAAGTAGAAGAGGTTATCCAAGCTGTCCGAACTTCACCATTAAGCACAACTCTAAAAATATTGGTCGGTGGTTATCCTTTTAATAGCGCACCGGACCTATGGGAACAGGTTGGTGCAGATGGTTGGGGAGTTGATGCCTCCTCCGCAATTGCAGTGGCGAATCAATGGCTAGATGCTGACGGAGCACAATGATGGGACAAGGAAAACACACTGTAGGTATTGTGCTCCGTTGTGATAATGCCGGCAATATTGAGCGCATTATCCGTGATGAACTTGGTGTCCCCGTGAGTGCTATGGGGGGCGGATCATTTGCCTCCTTGGTCGATCAAGGCAGCATTGCTAAGAGTGCTAATTTCTTAATGGAAGTCAAAAAATGTGGGGCCGCCTTTAACTGGGAGCTTAATATCCCTCTTGCAGATGGCGTGGAGACCTTATATTTCGGCGGCATGGTGCTCGACGATAGTTTGCTTATTGCCGGGGCCAAGGCTAAACATGATACATTGGAATTGTACCAAGAACTGATGCAAATGCATAATGAACAGACTAATGCGTTACGCACAGCACTTAAAACGCGGGTGGAGCAAGCGCGCTCCTCGGCAGAACAGGACAATACTCTCTATAACGAACTGAGCAAACTCAATAATGAGCTGATCACATTACAACGCGAGCTGGCTAAGAAAAATATGGAGTTACAACGGCTCGATGAGCTAAAAAATCAATTCTTAGCCATTGCTGCTCATGACCTGCGCAATCCATTGGACGTTATCTTATCTTATAGTGAATTTCTATTGGATGAAACGGAGCTTGTGTTAAACAAGGAACACTATGAGTTTCTGTCGATTATCCATACATCTAGCCAGTTCATGCTACAACTCGTCAATGATTTGCTCGATATCTCAACTATCGAAGCCGGAAAACTGGAGTTAAATTTACAGCCATCTGATTTAATAGCCTTGGCAACCCATAATATCACCTTAAATAATGTCCTGGCCAAAAAGAAGGGCTTGTATATCGTTTTTGACTATGCACCGGATTTGCCTACAATGCTTATTGACCCCGGCAAAATCAATCAAGTCCTCAATAACTTAATCTCTAATGCTATAAAATACTCACATCCTGACAGCCGGATAGAGATTAGCATAACACATGTTGGGGAATATATAACGATAACCATTAAAGATTATGGGAAGGGTATCCCTGAAGATGCATTAGGGAAGTTGTTCAAGCCATTTGGCCGGCTGAGTACTGCGGGCACCGCCGGTGAGAAGAGCGTCGGACTAGGACTGGCTATCTGTCACAAAATCATCCAGGCCCACCAAGGGAAGATATGGGTAGAAAGCAAACAAGAGGCGGGTTCTACCTTCTACGTAGCTCTTCCGGTACCAGGATAGTACATTGATACTCCAAATATCTGGCCCGGAAGATAAATAGTATGAGCGGAATTATTTGGATGAAAGAGAATTCTGTGAAGGAAATTTGAATGGACACCCGGTTAAATATATTAGTTGTAGATGATGACATAATGATGGCTAAGACTTTGCATGACATCTTAAAGTTAAAAGGCTATAATGTTGAAGTTGCCCATTCCGGCGTAGAAGCGTTAAAGAAGGTGGCGGAGACTTCTTTTGATTGCGTGCTTTCGGATATAAAGATGCCAGAGATCGATGGTATAGGACTTTTTCGGGCCATTAAAGTCCGGCAACCTAAAC